>JAIORS010000080.1 GCA_021108005.1 Candidatus Aegiribacteria sp. | reverse complement strand
TCGGACACGCTTCTCTCCCTGGAAGTAGTCTGCCACCCCGAAACCGGTGAACTCTGGGTTTTCGGCGACGACAGCGATCACAATATCAACCTTTCGCGGAGTACAGATAACGGTGATAACTGGACGACGGCTGAGCTTGTGGCCACAGATGCCATTCTGCCATCGGCAGCCCCAGGCCCTGCGGGATGGGTCTACCTGACTTACCGGAGGGTTTCCGATAACAAGATCATGTCCGTCGCCTTCGGTGAGACAAGCTATTACGAAACGGAAGTCGCCGATGGCAGCGATTCGTCCGCCCCTATCGTAGCTTCGGAACAGTCCGGAACCAGTGATGATCTCTCCATCATCTACCATGACGCCAATTTCGATATCATAATGGCCATGTCCATTGACAATGGAGCCACCTGGAGCATTTCAAGCGCGATTTCAAAGGGTTATTACCCCTTCATCGATGTGTACAGGCAATCGAAACACGCCGCCCTTGCATTCGTTGATTTCACTACCGAGAATATTTTCTACGCCTCAGCAGCCAATATCGCTGACCTCGCAACTGTAAGCCCTGTAGTAATATCCAACGAAACCGTTTTCCTTGGAGGACCTCCGGTTATAAGGTACGGCGGAATCGGGTCTGAAGTCGCTCTTTTCTACATGGGCCCAGGCAGCGGCGGCCCAGCTCCGCAGGATCTCTGGTACGACAACTCTTTGCATACACAATCGAACCCGGAGGCGGGAATTATTGAGAAATACGGTCTTACGGCCGGCCCCAATCCATTCACGAACCGTTTCGCTGTCGAGTTCAGATTCGATACACCTTCCGAATGCAATCTTGATATCTACTCGATGGATGGACGGCTTGTTGAATCGGTTTACAATGGGATAACTGATGGCGAAACACTGAACACAGGTGAGGCCCTTCCAACCGGTGTTTACAGTGTGGTTTTAAGAACAGGCAGCTCAATAACTACCCGGAGGGTTGTGAAGCTCTAGCTCTTACAAGACCTGTAACGGAAGCGGCTGCGGGGCATTTGACCCGTAGCCGTTTTTCATGGAGCCCCGTCAAAAAATCGATTTCCGTTCTTCTTCCTGCAGTAATGTCCTGAAGCATGCTGCACCTGTTGGAAGATGATTCAAGAAGAAAACCCAGTATTTCTTCCGCCTGCACTACCGCTGCATCCCTGAGATCAGCTGGAATAACCCTGGCAAGTTCGGTAAAAAGTGAATCGACAACCGCTCCGAGACCGGCCTTCAAAAGCTGGTTGTTCCTGAGGCCTGAGAGAGCGCCAAGAGGATTAATAACACTGTTTGTTAACCACTTTGACCACCGCACAGTTTCCATATCTTCTGTCGGAACAACGTGAAGAGAACTTCTACTGAACAGCTCTTCTGCCCTGCCTTCTGAAGATACAATAAGATCGCCTTCAGCGGTTTCAACAAGGTTTTTATCCAGAAGGTGAAAACCTGCGGTTAGAACGGCTGGCTCAACTCTTTCTTCCCAGGATTCCCCCCACTCCTCTTCAAGCCCCATCCCGTTAGTAAGGCAGATGCAGCGCCCGTCAGTGGATTTCATGACTGCTTCAGCGGCATACTTCAGATCGTACGCTTTCAAGGCTAAAATACAGTGATCACAGTGGATGTGATCTCCGGACTCAACTTTTTCTATAACAGCATTTCCGTGAATGGCTCCGATTGTCTGAATTTCTATAGTGCCCCGGCCGCTTCCAGCCGGCCCCGCAAGAAAAATATCCAGATAACCGGAAAGGGCGACGGCAAGTCCTTTTCCGACTGCGCCGTCACCCCAGATAATTACCGATTTATTTCTCGGCACTTTTCTCAGCGGGTTTCTTTCCTTTTTTCTCGACTTTTTCCTTGATCTCTTCGACCTTTTCCAAACCCTTGTCTCTGGCCTCTTCAAGCTTCTTTCTGGTTTCCTCAAGCTTATGAATCGTTTCCTCGTATCTCTCTTTTCCGGCTGTGGAAACCTCGTCGATCATTTTCTTTCCCTCGGCTATCAGCTTTTCAGCCTCAGCCCTGAAATGTACGTAGAATTCCTCACCCTTGCCGTAAAGTTCTCCGGTTGTCGCGCGCACTTTCTCCCTTGTTTCCTCACCCTTTGCGGGCGCGTACAGAAGGGCTACAATGCCTCCAGCCAGAGCGCCGGCTACGAATGCCCAGAATTCTCCTTTGCCGTTTTCAGCCATTGTTCTCTCCTTTCATTTTCCGCAGCATTTCTTGTATTTTTTTCCACTTCCGCATGGACACGGATCGTTCCTGCCAACTTTCGGGTCCTCCCTTACAACGGTAACCTGTTTTCCACCTCTTCTCTGCGGTTCCTGACTTCGGGCAGGGCCCGCTAAAGGAAGGGTTGAGGAAGGATGCATGGCGTTTCCGCTAACCTGCCTGTTCTCCGGAAGGTCGGCTCTCGCGTTCCGGGGCCATAGGGACAGTACCTGTTTTACAACCAGCTTATCTATTCTGTCAAGCAGTTCCTCAAAAAGGCCGAAAGCTTCCTTCTTGAATTCTACAAGGGGGTCGCGCTGAGCGTAAGCCCTTAGATTAATGCCCGATTTGAGGTGGTCTATCCCGTACAGGTGTTCCCTCCACATCGAATCTATCGAACTCAGTACTGCCCTTTTCTCAAGCTCGGCTGACAGCTCCATCCCTATCTTTTCCTTCTTCATGTAATAGTAGTCAAGAACCTTATCGGCGGCGGCATTCCTCGCCTCCTCGGCGGAATACTCGCCCGACTGCTTGTCGCCGATATCTCTCCCAGAAGTATCTGCGACCTCTCAAGATTCCATTCCTCACCCTCGGTTTCGTCAGGTATTGTCTCTATGAGAATGTGCTTTGATACCGCGCTGACCATGTCAATTACTTCCTCAGTGAGTTCTTCCCCCCCGCAGAGGGCCTGAAGCCTTCTGTCGTAAATAACCTCACGCTGACGGTTCACTACATCGTCGTATTCAAGAAGGTGTTTTCTTATTCCGAAGTTGTACTCCTCAACTCTTCTCTGAGCTTTCTGTATAGCTTTTGTAAGAAGAGAGTGCTCGATCGGTTCGCCTTCATCGTCCCCACCGCTTCTTTTCATAAAATCTATCAGTTTCTCAGAAGCGAATAGCCTGAAAAGGTCATCCTCAAGCGAGAGATAGAACCTGCTGGAGCCGAAATCGCCCTGGCGGCCGCTTCTTCCGCGGAGCTGCCTGTCAATCCTTCGGGATTCATGCCTGGCCGTGCCTATAACGAAAAGACCGCCGGGAACCCTGTTACCGTTTCGGTCAGTTACTTCCTTGATATCATCGGCCAGCTTGATGTCGGTTCCACGGCCGGCCATATTGGTGGCTATTGTAACAGCGCCCTTCTGGCCCGCCCTTGTTATTATTTCTGCCTCCTGCTTATGATGTTTGGCGTTAAGAACACTGTGAGGGATCTTTCTTGCTTTAAGGAGTTTGGAAAGCAGTTCCGAAATATCCACCGAAACCGTGCCAACAAGTACCGGTTGATCCATTGAATGAAGCCGCTGGATCTCATTCATTATTGCGTTGTACTTCTCACGCCTTGTTCTGTAAACCTGGTCGTTGAAATCCTTCCGTACTACCGGGACATTCGTAGGCGCAACAAACACATCGAGGTCGTAAATACTCTCGAATTCATCAGCCTCGGTTTCGGCTGTTCCGGTCATCCCCGCAAGCTTCGAATACATTCTGAAATAATTCTGTATGGTTATGGTCGCGAGGGTCTGGGTTTCGCTTCTTATCTCAACGTTTTCCTTGGCTTCAAGAGCTTCATGAAGGCCGTCACTGAAGCGCCTTCCGGGCATCAGCCTGCCGGTGAACTGGTCAACTATCACCACTCTATCGTCCTGAATAACGTACTCTACATCTTTCTCGTACATCTGGAATGCCCTGAGGAGCTGATCTATGTTATGCAGAGCTTCAGCTTTCTGAGAATGCTCATGGTAGGCCGTTCTTCGCAGCTCTGCTTTTTTCTCTTCCGGAATTTCCTGAAGTTCGATTTCGGAAATTTCATCACCGATATCCGTGAGAAGGAAAAAATCAGGATCGTTGGGAGAGAGTGTTTTCCTGCCGGCTTCGGAGAGGGAAATGGATTTTTCCTTTTCATCAAGGGCGAACAGAAGATCTTCTTCAAGTTCATGAGTTCTCTTCTCGCGGAGAAGAACCCCCTCCATCCTCTGAATGGCCTGAAGCCTGTCAGGGTCCTGTAGCGCATTTAAAAGTTTCTTCTGCTTCGGAGCCCCCTTCTTCGCCTTCAGGTAAAGAAGGGCTGCTTCCTCCTCATTTCCCTTTTCCCAGAGTTCGTTCGCCTCGGCAACAATGCTGTTTACAAGAAGGGTCTGTTTCCGGGCCAATTTGTGAACATCGTTCCTGTATTCCTTGTAGCGGTTCTTAGAATGCGCTACAGGTCCGCTGATGATAAGGGGAGTTCTGGCCTCATCAACTAGTACGCTGTCTACCTCGTCAACGATTACGTAGTTATGTCCCCGCTGAACCCTGTTCTCAAGTCGGACAGCCATATTGTCCCGAAGGTAATCGAAACCGAACTGGCTGTTGGTTCCATAGGTGATGTCCTTTAAATACTGTTCCCTTCGCTCTTCAGGGTTCATTTCCCCATGAATACAGCCGATGGACATACCAAGGTATTCGTAAACTCCGCCCATCCACTCAGCGTCTCTTTGTGATAGGTAATCGTTCACGGTTACCAGGTGGGCGCCTTTCCCTACGGGGATGTTCTCGATGGATTGAAATTCCCATTTTTCCGGATCATCGCCGAATTTTTCCTGAGCAAGCTCCACCCATTCCGGGTTCAGATCAAGAGCGTTCAGGTACATGGGCATTACGGCGACGAGTGTTTTACCCTCACCTGTAGCCATCTCGGCTATTCTTCCCTGGTGAAGCACCACAGCACCCATTATCTGAACATCGAACGGGACCATATTCCACTCGAGATTGCTGCCGGAAACCAGCCAGGACCGGCCAAGAAGTTTCCTGCATGATTCCTTAACGACAGCGAAGGCTTCACACATGATTTCGTCAAGCGATTCGCCATTTGCGAGCCTGACTCTGAACCGCCGTGTAAAATCCTTCAGGTCATCTTCAGAAAGTGTCTCGATTTTCTCGCAGTATTCGTTTACTTCATCAACGTATGGCTGAAGATCAGAGATTTTCTTTTTCTGTCTGTCACCGAACAATGAATTGACCATTTTCTTAAGCACAGTACCAATCCTCCATATATCGAAGCGGCAATAGTACCGCGTGTTCTCTACAACCGGCAGTTTCTATAATAATGAAAATAAAGGAATTCTGAAACATCAATATCTAAAAAGGCTGAGTTTCCATGGTTCTATCCTTTGATTCATCACCTGTTCCCGGCCATGGCGGCCTTTTGAGACATAGAACCGCAAGAAGAAGTAGTAAGATGCTAATAACTATCAGAAGTAATTTTTTCAAATTCATCGATAAGTTCCAGCAGTGAATCGGATTTCTGAACGTAAATCTCCAAAGTATCCCCTAAACAAAAAACTTCCTGAAGCCGTTCTCTTGAAACAATTAAATCCCCGTCCCGAAGAGCGTTTCTGCCCGAGATGTAGAGCGCCCAGCCAAGATTCCGGCTGGATTCGGGACATATTCTAGCGGTTCTGGCCCGTCTCAGCGCCCATATACGCCTGTCCGCATCCTCCTCGGCTTCTGCCAGAGAAGCACAGGCCTGCCAGTAGGAAAAGCCGGTTGATCCTTCAAGCCTGATCAGATGAAGCTGTTCTCTCGAACGCTCAATTTCCCCGTTCTCCGCGAGTTTCTCCGTAAATACACACCTGTAAAAACCCTCATTCGGCTGAAGGTCAACCGCATTCTCAACCAGAGCAAGTATACTGTCAGCGTTAACTTCGTTCTGAAGAAGTATCGCTAGCCACACGCACGCATCAGCAGCCGCCGAGTCGTGCCAGCAGCAGGAAGTATCAAGCAGGTACTCGACGGAAGGAGATGGATAAATGCCCAGTTCACGTTCAGCTACAGCAAGGTAGTAACGGCATACTCCTCCACCTCGCACATAATCGCCGCACTCAAGAAGTTCCTCGAACATCTCAAGGTTCTTCAGCGCTCTTAAGTATTCAGCGAAGTACCACTGGTTAGCGGGCTCGATCCTCCAGGCCGCAATGGCTGGTTCGAGAGCGTCTTCAGGCTTTTCCATTCTGTTGCACACCCATGCGTACCTGTAAAGGAGCCATGGATTGGACGGATCCTCGAGTGTTTCCTCAAACAGTACAGGAAGCGCGGCTGGAAGGTTGCCTGACCTTGTAAGGGAATCGCCGGGTGAAACCGCCATCAGGAACAGGAAAAGCGTAAGAAGATACTTCTCGGGAAGCAGTTCTTAAAATCCCGTCAGTGAAGAATCAGGAAGTGAACCGCTGCAGTGGAACTGAAACATGAAATTATCCGAAGGCTGCCACTTCAGATTCAGCCCGCCGAGAATACGGCCTGTTGAAAAGCCGTGAAAATCGTAGAGCCTGGCGTAACCTATATCGACAGAAGCGCTCCAGTCAGGATGAAGCAGGAAGGACATGGTGCCAACGGTTAAACCGCTTGCCAGTGTTTTTCCGCCTCCGGAAGCCATGCTGAAACTTGCATAACCGGAATAATCCGGATCAAACCAGGAGCCGGTGGGTTCTATCAACGAAAAACTGGATGGTTCAAGACCAACGGCAAAAACGGCCGATACAACGGCAAGCAATAATACTGCAATAATTGTTTTCATAATTGAAACTTCTCCTTAGGGTATTTCAATAGACTGCTATAGTAATATATTACCCCGAAGGCCGGGTCAATGTTCCATTTTTTGAAAGGCGCTGTATGGAAAAGATAGAATATCCGGATAATGTTGTCTTCAGGGAGGAACCTGAAGGGGGCATTCTTTTCAATGTAGATACAGGTGAGCTGAAACTCGTTGAAGATGTCGCGTGGGGAATATGCGACCTTATAGAAAAAAAGAAGAAGAGAAGCCAGATTCTGAAAAAATTAGAAGATCTTTACCCCGATGAAACCGATCTTGAGCATGATCTTGACAGCTTTCTTGAAGAACTCGTTGAGACGAAATTCCTTATTACAATAGAATGAACATCCCTCCACTTCGGCATCTCTATGTAAATCCTGTCGGCGAATGCAACCTTGCCTGCAAGCACTGCTGGATAGCTCCAAAGAGAAGTGAAACCCCGTTTCAAACGCGGGAAAGGCTGAACAGTGAATTCTCACCTGAGCAATTCGTGGATTTGCTCGATCAGGCTGTTGAGCTGGGTCTTAAAAATCTTAAATTCACAGGTGGAGAACCACTTCTAAGATCTGACTTTGCCGAATTATACAGAACAGCTGTAGAACATCCTGGAATACTTACCCTCGGCATTGAAACCAACGGCACACTGGTTCCAGATGGTCTCTGGGATGTATTTGAAAAACATCCGCCCAGAACAGTAGCGGTAAGCCTGGACAGCGTAAATGCCGAAGA
>JAIORS010000079.1 GCA_021108005.1 Candidatus Aegiribacteria sp. | reverse complement strand
TGACCCTGGACAATTTAGAAGAATGTGGGCGCTCTGCTCAGTATGCAGCGGTGGTCGAGCGAATCCCTATATGGCCCCATGCAGCGCTGATCCTTTCTGCTGTAGCTGCCGAACAGCGTGCCGCAGGCAGCACGGCAGCCTCCGGCGCATACCGATCTGTAGGTGCATTCCCCGCATTCGTCCGGAAGCTCCTTGAACTCCCTGAGCCTGGTGCCCCTGTAACGATTCCTGAAGATGGTCCAGATATCCTGTTCGTATACGCTTCCGAGCGGTACATCTGAAACAAACGGGCAGGGCTGAACGGAGCCGTCCGCCTTTACTGTCAATACGAAATTGCCTCCGGAGCATGCACTGCCGGAAAGCATATAGAACCGCCTCACGAAATCCATATGCGCACTGCTGGTGTTCTCTATCGCCCACTGCTTTACTTCGTCCCACTCTCCGGGCCTGAGTTCAAGGGGATCATCAATGGTCTGTGGAATGTACTGGTAGAAAATCGGAGTAACTCCCGGCATGTCCCTTGAAAAACTGTCGATCTCCCTGTATTCAGGATAATTCTCTCGGTGAACAGCGGTGAATGTATACACTTTGATACCTGCTGCAGTCAGATTCCGAATGCCTTCCGTCATCTTTTTCCAGGTTCCGGGAACCCCGCAGAATGAATCATGCACCTCGGGTCTGCACGAGACCACCGTTACAAGCGCGCCGTCCAGGCCTGCCGCGGCCATGTCTCCGCTCAGTTCAGGTCCGGCATTTATACCGCTGGTATAAAGGGTTACCATCGGCGCCAGCGCGGTTTCCTTGGCGGCACGGATTATTTCAGTAATATCATCCCTCAGAAGGGGCTCACCGCCCAGAAGCTCTATCCTGACCCCGCACCCCCGGAGCTGCCTGAATAAGGAGGAGAGAAGGCTCATCGGAAGGATCTCTTCACCATGTCTGACGTAGCACATTCTGCATTTGAGATTGCATGTGTTGTTCAGCTCGAGCTTCAGCGAATAGAGATGCGACCCCAGTATTGATCTTGCCGCTTTCGTGAACAGCCTGTCCCAGGGATACTTTCCCTCAATACTCTCGAACAGGTCCAGCATCCGGTACTGAACGCGCGTCATGACGCGGTTCTTCAGCCTGGCTGCTATATCAATGAATCCTGTTCCGGCTATCTCTTTTCCGTAATCCATCACATCAGCTCCTTACGGGCATTCTGCCGGTGGCTTCACTCACAGCTGCCACGATAAGATCCTGCCACAGCGGTACACTGCCCGAATCGATCTTCAGCTGGTAAAGCGTATTGGAAGACGAGCAGAACATCTGAAGCCTGGCGGATCCTTCCGTGGTAACACTGGCCGTGCTTGAATGGAGTACTTCCGACACGGACCCTGTATTGAAAATCACCCTCCTGTCGGTAAGCATCATGCTGCCCCGCTCTTTACTTCTTAATGCTTCTTCCAGTTCATCTCTTACAATTTCCACATCAGGCAGGTACGCGATAAGCCTTTCTTCATCCGGAAGCGTTATTTCTTTCCCGCATGCAGAACAAGTGCTCTTCAGATCCGCAGGAGTGATCCTGATCCCTCTATAGGCCTGGTCAAGAGAAACCGTAACATCCCTTTCACCATTACTGAAACAAAGGGAATAAGTACCGGACAGATGAAAAACCGTGCCGCATTCCCGGCACCTGAACGAAGACGCGCCTGAATCGAATCCCGAAACAAACTCCATGCATGCCGGACATCTGTAAAGGATTTTTTCGATTCCCCGGGTGGAAACGGAATTATTTTCAAAAACCCCAGGATCATTCGGTTCTATCAGCAGGCGAAGTTTCTCCGAAAGACTTGTCGCTGTTTCATTCCGATCGGGAGTGAATGCGGGAAGCACTTCTACCTTTACTCTGCCTGCTGCCGGTCTGCTACGCCATCTTGGCCACACATTGTAATTCCCCTGAATCCTCAGCGGCAGTATCGGTACGTCAGGGAACCTTAGTAAAAGACGGATAACCTCTTCTTTAAGCGGACCCATCGCGCCTGTCCATGAACGCTCACCTTCAGGAAATATGACAACGGCTCCGCATTCCCGAATCACCTGGTATATGCTCCTTACGCAGGCAGCATCCCTTGCGTAACGCTTTCTCGGAATACACCCGATGCGGCTGAACAGGAATGATGACAGCCTTCCCCTGAACATTTGATGGGTGGTGACATAATTTAAATATCTCTTCACGCCGCAGGCTGCGAACAAAGGATCGAGGAAACTTCTGTGTGACGCAACCACGAACAGTGGTCCTTTTAAAGGAATCGATTCCCTGCCCGTAACCTTCACGCCAAATACAAGCCTTACTATCGGCAGAAGAAGGCATCTCACCAGTATCTGCAGTTTCGGGACGATCGCTGCGGTTCTTTTAATATAGCCCCGGCAGCAGCTGCCAAAGGCTGCTGCCAGCCTTTTCTCCTCATGACCTGCGTAAATGACAACCGCTCCTGAAAATATGGGAATGACCAGAGCCAGCATGCTCCCCGAGCCCAGAACAAGCCCCAGCGATACCATTACGAGAACAAAGAACAGGTATATGGGATGCCTCCACACACCGTAGAGACCCCTCTGAGCCAGATCCCTTGAGGGCAGAGCGGAAACCGGCCATTCTCCGGCCTGCAATCGAAACTGTATTACGGCCAGCACCAGCAGTATCGATGACGGGATGAGAAGAGACCAGGAGAGTACCGGAATGATACCAGCCGGACTGAAACCCATATTCAGTGCTGAATCCAGTAAAAGAGAAGCGATAATAAGCACAGCGGGAAGCAGTATCCAGAATGTTATCAGGAAAAGGAACAGAATCAGAAACCGTTTACCTCTGTCCAAACCGCTCCTCACTTCAATAGATGTCGAATGCTAATGAATCTCCTTATCATAATGCAAGCAGCATG
>JAIORS010000078.1 GCA_021108005.1 Candidatus Aegiribacteria sp. | reverse complement strand
TGCACAGGGTGCGGAGCCTGCGTTATCAACTGTCCGGTTACAAAGATCATTTATCCTGTAGAGATCGACGAGGTAGAACTGAATAAAAAAGACAGGGACATCGTTGAGGATATTCTTGAGAAACACATTGATCAGCAGGGTAATCTGATGCCGGTACTGCAGGAGATAGACAAACATTACAGTTACCTGCCGAAAGATGTCATCCGTTACGTTTCAACGAAGCTCGAAATCAGTATTACAGATATCTACAATATCGCCACTTTCTACAATTCCTTCAGTCTTGAGCCTCGAGGCAGACATAAAGTCAGCATCTGCATGGGAACAACATGTTACGTCAAAGGAGCGGAAAAACTCATGCAGCGCACATGCGAGGAGCTTGATGTTGAACCCGGAGGCACAACGGAAGATTTAAGGTTCACTGTGGAGGCGGCAAGGTGCATCGGCTGCTGCAGCCTGGCGCCGGCTATCATGATCGATGACCGGGTTTACGGCAGGGTCAAACTGAATGATCTCTCAAAAATACTGAAGGATTACGAATGAGCGCCATGAATAAGAAAATACTGGATCAGCTCGCACAGAATGGTTTAAAATCGCTTTATCCGGAACAGATCAGAATCTCCGTCGGAATGGCGACATGCGGTCTGGCTACTGGAGCTCAGGCGGTTTTTGATCAATTCGAGAAAATCCTTGAACAAACAGATTTAGATGCTGTCCTTTCGAAGACCGGATGCCTTGGTTTCTGCCAGAGGGAACCGATCGTCGATCTTTTCATCCCTGGAATTCCCAGGCTGACGTATATCGAAATGACGCCGGAGATAGTCATTGATTTCATGGACGCGCTTCAAAACGCTACAATCCCGAAGGTCAATCTTCTCTGCAGGTACGATAAGGAACTTCTGCTCGATGATGTTTTCAGACAATATGATCTGTCTGAAAAAAAACAGGATGAACTGTCAGAAATTCCTCTGTACGAGGATATCCCGTTTTTCGCTAAACAGCAGAAGATCGCCCTTAGAAACTGCGGGATAATAGATCCGGGTTCTATAGGGGAGTACATCGCGAGGGGCGGATACAGAGCCCTTTTAAAAGTGCTCGGGAAAATGTCGCCCGAAGCTCTGATAGAAGAGGTCAAATGTTCAGGTCTGAGGGGAAGGGGCGGCGGAGGTTTCCCCACCGGTCTGAAATGGCAATTTACCCGCAAAACTGAAGCAGAAGATCGATATATCGTCTGTAACGCGGATGAAGGTGACCCCGGAGCTTATATGGACAGATCGATTCTCGAAGGTGACCCACATTCCATAATAGAAGGCATGATCATCGGCGGATACGCTATCGGGGCCTCCACAGGATTTATTTATTGCAGAACGGAATACCCGCTGGCCATTGAAAGACTGGTAGCAGCTTTGGATCAGGCACACGAGAACGGTCTGCTCGGGGAGAATATCTTCGATTCAGGGTTCTCATTCGATATCCAGATCCGCGAGGGCTCAGGAGCATTTGTCTGCGGGGAAGAGACTTCGCTCATGCATTCTATAGAAGGAGTATCTCCGGAACCCGGGAATCGCCCTCCTTTTCCCTCCGAGTCCGGTCTGTGGGAAAACCCTACGAATATCAACAATGTCGAGACCTGGGCGAACATCCCGGCGATAGTTACCAAAGGCAGCAGCTGGTATGCAGGCATAGGCACTGAGAAATCAAAGGGTACCAAAGTATTTTCGCTTGTGGGAAAAGTGAGGAACAACGGCCTTGTAGAAGTACCGATGGGAATATCACTCAGAGAGATCATCTACGAAATCGGCGAGGGAATCCCCGATGACAGGGAGTTCAAAGCTGTCCAGACGGGAGGGCCTTCTGGAGGATGCATCCCTGCATCACTTCTTGACCTTCCGGTGGATTATGAAAGGCTTGCTGAAGCGGGTTCAATCATGGGATCCGGAGGCATGGTGGTTATGGATTCCGATACCTGTGTTGTGGATATAGCGCGGTATTTCCTCGAATTCACAAATGACGAATCCTGCGGTAAATGCACTTCATGCCGGGACGGAAGTAAGCTGATGCTTGATATACTCTCAAGGATAACAGAAGGTGACGGCAAACCTTCAGATGTCGATTTCCTACTTGAACTGGGAGAGGCTGTAACGGACGCCTCCCAGTGCGGGCTGGGTCAGACACTCGCGAACCCGGTGCTGTCCACCATAGAGTATTTCAGGGACGAGTACGACGCGCATATAGAAAAGGCCGTATGCCCCGCGCACGTGTGCAAAGCACTGGTTGTATACAGGATCGATGCTGATGCCTGCACAGGATGCACCCTCTGCGCGAGGAACTGCCCCTCAGACGCGATAACCGGGAAAGTGAAAGAGCCGCATCTGATCGATTCAGATAAATGTACAAGGTGCGGGTTCTGTTACGATGTATGTAAATTCAACGCGATAATAGTGGAGTAGCAAGGCATGGAAGAAAGCAAAATGATCAAACTCACCATCGATGATCAGTCCGTAGAATTCGAGAAGGGAACGACTCTTCTTGAGGCCTGCAAAGAACTCGATATAGCCATTCCGACCCTCTGTTATCACGAGGCGCTTTCTCCCTACGGTTCCTGCCGTTTATGTCTTGTTGAGATTGAACAGAATGGAAGAGTATCCATTCAGACATCCTGCAATTACCCTGTGCAGGAGGGCATGACGGTAAGGACATCTACGGAAAGGGTTCTGAAATCCCGAAAGATCATGATGGAACTCCTGCTCGCAAGGTGTCCAGATTCAAAGAATATCAAATGTCTTGCCGAAGAAATGGGTATAACTCAGACCCGGATAGAACCGAAGAACGAGGACTGCATTCTATGCGGCCTGTGTGTACGAATGTGCAAAGAGCGGATGGGAAAGGGAGTCCTCGGATTCTCAGGCAGAGGAAGCAAACGGCTCGTGTCTCCCGCCTTCGATGAAACATCGGATGAATGCCAGACATGCGGAGCCTGCTACAA
>JAIORS010000077.1 GCA_021108005.1 Candidatus Aegiribacteria sp. | reverse complement strand
CTAGTTCCTGCCATTCCTCTGCATATATATTCAATACCAGCAGTGGATTTAATAAAAGGATTAAGGAAATACTGATTACACTTCCATGTTTCATATGAAGCCTCCTCAAATACATCATTTGCCTTAGTATTAAAATACAAACATCAGAAAACTGGATTTCTCGCCATATCAGCATCAGCTCCCGATATGACCTTCCTGTTCCTTTTTTCTCATCTTTTCATCCAAAGTTAAGGATACCACCCTGAATATTCCCGGTCAACGTCATCGCAGGTAAATTTACACCGATAGTTTTACATCAACACAGTTTTCAGACAGTGAAGATCAATATCTTGATGTTCCGGACAATGGCTTTGGTTGCGTCAGCAGGTCGACACTGTTTATCATTCTGAACTTTCAGTACTCCGGCTTCATAGGAGCAGAATGTCGCGGCAATTCAAGCAGTTGTCATCTGCTTCTGTCATAGACTGTTATGAAATTCAGGTGGTATTGTTGATCAAAGAGGAAAAAATAGAAATTAATAATGTTTATTGGAGCAGCAATGAAAAAATTAATCTTGCTTCTTATTGTATTACTGATTTGTTCTAATGTTTATTCTTCTCAACTGACGCCCTCGGAGGTTGTAGTTGATTATTACGATGCAGCAAGTGAATATGACATGGAAAGGTTTGTGTATCACTTCTCAGAAGGTACAGTCAATGAGTTTTTAGAGTTTTTTGAATCATTGTATCAAATGCGGGAAATAGAAGAATTTGAACAACTAACGGGTATGCAAATGGAAGAATTTTTAAAATATAGTGATACAGAGAAGCTGGTCATTATTTTTGAAGGTATTTTTGAATCAGAGGAAGGATTTGAGGCAGCTGCAGATATTGAAAATATATCAGAAAGTATTGATGGTGATAATTCAACTGTAATAATTCTTAGAGAAGACGAGAAAGAAGAAGAAATACATTTGGTTCTTGAAAATGATGAGTGGAAACTAGATTATACAGAAAGAGAATAAATATTAGTAGTAAACGGCTTTAAACT
>JAIORS010000076.1 GCA_021108005.1 Candidatus Aegiribacteria sp. | reverse complement strand
GAGAGAGAGACTGACTCTGCGTATATTTCCTTGCTGTGATCAGTTTCGATTTATACCATAGTGTACATCGTTATCAGGCAAGTACAGCTTCTTCATCAGAACCGCTATTGCACCGAGTGTTCCTATCGTCATGAGGATGGATTCCTCCGGGCCGAAAGCTCCCCAGGGTGGATGGGTGATTGGCCTGAAGATCGTGGGTAAAAGCGAATGACCACTAACGTTCCATCCGAAGACCATCCCGGTCGTAAGATTCCAGAGCCAGTGCAGCAATGTCGGGTAGATCAAACCCCCGGTTACCAGCCGCATGAACCCGAACAGGACTCCGGCCAGAAATATATTCGCTATGCCGGCAAACGAGGCATGGTCATTGCCCATGTGGAGCATGGTAAAAACCAGAGATGAAAGCAGCAGGCCAGTGTGCCTGTTTTTTTTGAAACTGAGTACATCCATCATGAAACCCCTGCAGACGATCTCTTCCGTTGCCGCGAGGAAAAGCAGTGCCGCTGCGAACAACAGCCATTTCATACCAGCACCCGCGTATTCAAGGCCAGTTGAAAAAGCGATGACGATGAAGGGAATGAAGAGTACCGCAGAGGCCGCTGCCGCAGTCCAGCCGTTTCTTCTTCCGGATATTCCGGTGATCTCAGGGACGAGTTTCCAAAAGGGGAACAGCACGATAACCGCAATAAAGCCAGCCACCGACATGTTCAGAATCCAGTTCTCTACAAAGCCGAGAACGCCTGAGATAAATCCCTGCAGTATCACCCAGAGGATAAAACCCGCCAGGGCTATTCCAAGCCTGAAGAAAGGTCTGGCCAGGGGAGAACAATGCTTCTCAAGAAAAGTAGCCTTGCCGTTCATGTTCATGGTGCTGCCGATCTGTATACTTCCATGGTTTCCCTTGCGGCCCTTTTCCATGAATAGCGCTCCGCCCGCTCCAGTCCCCTTTTTCTGAGTTCAATTCTCTTCTCCGGGAATTCTGCAAGAAGTTTCATTGACTCGCTGAGTTCTGACGTGTTCCGGGGGTCTACAAGAACAGCGGCGTCACCCGCGATTTCCGGTATGCAGGACAGATCCGAAGATATTACGGGACATCCGCTCCGCATTGCCTCAAGAACCGGCAGTCCGAAACCCTCATCAAGTGTGGGAAACACAAATGCGAGAGCAGAGGAATAAAGGTGTTTCAGGTCTTCCGAAGGAACATCCCGCAGGTATACTATCCCCCTCCCTTCCAGGAGATGACCGTAACGGTTTTTGAAATCCTCTATGTCCGGGGGGCGGCCCGACAGTACAAACGCGAGAAGGTTGTTCAATCTGATACTTTCAGGCAGTTCCAGGTAAGCGTCGATGATTCCGGGAATGTTCTTCCTGGGGTCAACCCTTCCTACGAACAGGTAGAATTGTTTTTCTTCAAGCCCGTATTGCCTGAGTATATCGGTGTTCCTGGTACGGGGATGAAATCCATTCGAAGCTGCCTCCGGTATCGGACTGATAGGGCAGCTGGATTCCGGGTAATATTGCCGGAGGCTTTTCTTTACATAACCGGAAGGTGTAATTACCGATCTGGCTTTTTCGAGTACATCAGGTGTTCGCTTCCGATAGAAACGCCTCAACCGGGAACCTTTGAATTCATCCAGAGTAAGCGGAAAAATATCATGCACAGTAGCAACGAACTTCCGGGGCAGAACCACAGCTCCGAACGGGTCCGTCAGATGTACGATATCCAGATTGCGGGAGGATAGCCGCCAAAGAATGCAGCTGAGAAATTTCGTGATACCGAAAAGCGCGTCCCCCAGCATGTTCCTGTGAGGAACAGCTTTGCGTACGGTGACATTCGGAAGGTTACCGAAAAGCTTCTGCAGTTTTCTCTTCTTTGAGTCGCTGAAGGTTGTCAGCAGTACAAAATCGTCATCGGGAAACTCTTCGGCGAGTCCAACCAGAAGTTCTCTGGTATAGGTCTTGATTCCCCCATGTCCAAGAATATTGGTGGCATCGAACCCGATATTCATGGCTGTTCTTCAGCTCGTCATTCCTGCAGAGGAACCGCTTTAATAATATCCATGAAACTCTCAGGCTTCAGGCTGGCCCCGCCCACAAGGGCTCCGTTGATCGATGGCTTTGCGAGTATCTCAGCAGCGTTGTCAGGTTTCACGCTGCCGCCATACTGTATCCTTGTATTATCAGCGAAATCGCGGCTGACTGTCGCGGCAACCCATTCCCTTATCAGTGAATGCATTCTATCGGCTTCGTCAGGTGTTGCCGTAAGACCGGTTCCTATTGCCCATACCGGTTCGTATGCAATCACAAAATTCTCAGGGGAAGCACAGTCAAGGCCTTCAATGGCAGATTCAACCTGTCTTCTTACGACTTCTTCAGTCTTACCAGTCTCCCTCTCCTCTATCAGTTCACCAACGCAGAGGATTCCGTGAAGTCCCGTCTCAAGACCGGCTTCGAGTTTTCTCCTGACGATTTCATCGGATTCGCCTATTACGTGTCTCCGCTCGCTGTGTCCGGCGATGAACCAGGAAGCGCCTGCATCTACAAGCATTGCAGGACTTATCTCTCCTGTGAACGCTCCCTTTTCGAGCCAGAAAACGTCCTGTCCTCCCGTTTCAATACCAGCGTCAGCTGCGGCATCCGCCATCATGGGAAGAAGAGTAAAGGGCGGGAAAAGGACAATATCCGAGGATACATGCTCGGATCCTAACCCCTTTATTTCCCTCAGGAACTCCAGACCGGTCAGTCTGAAACCGTTCATTTTCCAGTTTCCACCAATTATCTGTTTCATCTTGTACCACCTCTAAGCGCGGTAAGGGCAGGCAGTTTGTTACCCTGAAGAAGTTTCAAAGACGCACCGCCTCCCGTGGAAACGAAGGAGATTTTATTCAAAAGTCCAGACTCCACAACAGCCCTTACCGAATCTCCGCCACCTACAACCGTGATTGTGCCATCACCTGTTGCTTCAGCAAGAGCACTGGCAATTCCTATTGTACCTTTGTCAAATGGAGGAATTTCAAATACTCCCATTGGTCCGTTCCAGACAACCGTGCAGCTTTTTCTGATGATTTCTGTGAACTCGGCAACCGTCCCGGGTCCGATGTCCAACCCGGCCTTTTTATCAGGTATTGCGTCCGCTGGTACGACTTCAGCCAATTCAGGCCTGACAGTGGAGGGCGCGATGACTATGTCAACTGGAAGATGTATATCTACACCGTATTTCTCTGCATCATCAAGTATCTTTCGGGCCGCTCCAAGCCTGTCAAGCTCAAGAAGGCTTGTCCCTACATTCAACCCCATTTCCTTCATGAAGGTAAAGGCCATTCCACCACCTATCATCAGATGGTTCAGCCTGGGCAGAAGGTTTTCTATCACAGGGATTTTGTCGGAAACTTTAGCGCCACCCAGCAGAAGGGCAAAAGGTCTGGCAGGAAAAGAAAGCATTTTTTCGAAAACCTTCAATTCCTTCTGGACCAGGAGTCCGGCGTAGCCTCTTCCAAGAATCTCCGGCACTCCAACCATGGAAGCGTGGGATCTGTGGCTGGTACCGAATGCGTCGTTAACGTAAATATCCGCGTTCAAGCCCAGTTTGCGGGCAAAATCCATATCGCCCTTCTTCTCTTCCGGATGAAAGCGGAGATTCTCAAGCAGGAGGATATCGCCCGGATTCATTGACGCGGCGAGTGTATTCACCCTGGCTCCAATACAGTCGGGAGCGAACAGCACTTTTTTATCAAGGAGTTCGCTCAATCTGTCCGCTACGGGCGCAAGTGACAATTCAGGATTTTCTATCCCGTCGGGTCTGCCAAGGTGACTTGCGATTATAAGTGATGCCCCATGATCAAGAATGTACTTTACCGTTGGAAGAACAGCCTTTATTCTGGTATCGTCAGCTATTCTGCCATCCCGCAGGGGAACATTCAGGTCAGCTCTCAGAAAAACCTTTCTACCTTTTAATTCAGCATCTTCCAGCGCTGGATATTTCACAATCCGACCTTGATCATATAGCGCGAGAAATCCACCATTCGGGAAGCATAACCGAATTCGTTGTCGTACCACGACAGAATTTTCACCATTCTCGAACCCATTGTTCTGGTAACCAGTGAATCAAAAATTGAACTGTATGAATTGCCTATTATATCGCTGGATACAAGGGGTTCAATGGAATACTGCAGCACACCTTTAAGGCTGCCCTCCGAAGCCTCCAGCATTGCGCCGTTCACCGCTTCAACCGTTGCATCGCTTCTCAGTTCACATACAAGATCCACAAGTGATCCATCCTTTACGGGAACCCTTACCGCCATACCGTCGAGCTTTCCTTTCAGCTCAGGAATCACCAGACCTACAGCTGCAGCAGCGCCGGTGGTTGTTGGAATGATATTTACGGCTGCCGCCCTTGCCCGCCTGAAATCACTGTGAGGCAGGTCAAGTATTTTCTGGTCATTCGTGTAAGCATGAATAGTCGTCATGATTCCGTTGATAATACCGAATGTATCGTTCAGTACTAATGCAACCGGCGCCAGGCAGTTGGTTGTGCAACTGGCGGTTGATATCACTTCGTCCTTCTCAGGATTGTAAAGGGTATGATTCACACCGTAGACAACTGTAAGATCCGCTCCTGGTTTCCCCTTTGCGGGGGCGCTGAGAAGCACTTTCTTCGCGCCGGACTCGATATGCATCATCGCTTTTTCCCTCGTTCGGAAAAAGCCGGTGGCCTCGATGACTATTTCTACGCCGAGTTCCTTCCAGGGAAGCTTCGAAGGGTCAGGCTGGGAGAGTACAGTGAAGCTGTCACCTCCGGCGTGGATAACGTCTCCATCAACTTTCACATCGCCGGGAAACTGACCATGCACAGAATCGTATTTCAGCAAATGCGCCAGGGCTGCAGGGTCAGTAAGGTCATTCACAGCAACAATGTCGATATCGCTGTCGTTGAGTGTCTGCCTGTAGAAAAGCCTTCCGATTCTTCCGAATCCATTGATCGCGACTTTCACTGCCATTTCTTACCTCCGTTATCCGAAAAAGAGTTCTGCAGCTTCGTACTGCTCGATAGGTATAGTTTTAAGAGTTCCGACCGCTTCCTCGATATCCACTGCTACTATCTCCGTTCCCTGCAGAGCCACCATTTTACCGAATAAGCCCTGTTCCGCCATCTCAACTGCCTTTACTCCCAGTCTCGTTCCCAATACGCGGTCGAATGCGGTCGGGCTTCCGCCTCTTTGAACATGACCAAGAACAACATGCCTTGTTTCGAGATCGGTCCTGTCAGCGATTTCGTTTTTAAGTACTTCACCAATACCTATGCCTGTGCCGAGTTGCACATGGCCAAAGGAATCCTTCTCAGATGAGTGCATTACATGCCTTTGAAGCTTGGGGTCTATCGCCCCCTCTGCAACGGCAACAATTGCATACCTGTTTCCTTCGCTGTAACGCTTCTTAAGGATTTCACAGACCTCGTCGGTATCGAATTCCACCTCGGGAATGAGAATAACATGAGCGCCGCCGGCTATACCTCCATACAGAGCCATCCATCCCGCGTGACGTCCCATTATCTCCACAACGACAATCCTTTCATGGCTTCTCGCAGTTGTATGAAGCATATCGAGTGCTTTCATAACGTAGTTTATAGCGGTATCAAAACCAAAGGTAAAATCGGTAGCGTTCAGGTCGTTGTCGATTGTTTTGGGGACACCTATCACAGGAAGGCCTTCTGCATTCAGGCTGCCGGCGACTCCAAGGGTATCCTCACCGCCCATCGCTATAAGGCAGTCCAGCTTCGTGTTAATGAAAGTCTTTTTTATTCTTTCAAGACCGTTCTCGACTTTAAAGGGATTGGTCCTGGAGGAGAACAGTATTGTTCCGCCCTCCATGTGAATATCCCTGACTCTGTCAATATTGAGATCAACAGAATCGTTCTCAATGACGCCCTTCCAGCCTCTCAAGAAACCGGTTATCCTGTGATCGTTTTTCTTCCCTCTTATTGTTATGCCTCGAATTACAGCATTCAATCCTGGAGCGTCTCCCCCGCCGGTAAGTAAGCCTATATGCATGTTAACTCCTTTTCTCTCTATCGGAGAATTCTTCAGTTATTTTTTTCAAGCAGTTTCCCGGCGAGTCTTATCAATTCAGGAATCGAAAGTGATTGCCCACCGTCGGAAAGAGCCTTGTCCGGATCAGGATGAACCTCCAGCATAATACCGTCAGCACCTGCCGCTAATCCTGCAAGAGACAGTGGTTCAAGAAGATCCCTTCTTCCAGAAGCATGACACGGATCCACAATAACCGGATATCCGCCGAGCATTCTTGCAAGTGGAACAGCCGAAATATCCAATGTATTCCTTGTCCAGGGTTCAAAAGTCCTTATTCCCCTTTCACACAGGACAACTCTGTCATTACCTTCCTTTACGATATACTCCGCCGCCATAAGCCACTCTTCAATTGTGGCCATGAATCCCCTTTTCAGGAGAATGGGTTTTTCCGTTCTACCGAGAGCGGAGAGCAGTGGAAAATTGTGCATATTCCTGGCTCCAACCTGGATCATATCGATGTGCTTCTCAGCGGATTCTATCTGACTAATTGCCAGGACTTCACTGACCACCGGAATGTTGAATTCACGGCTCACCAGAGAAAGCATCTCGAATCCTTCAACGCCCAGACCCTGAAATGAGTAGGGAGATGTTCTGGGTTTGAACGAACCGCCTCGCAATATGGAAACACCCGCTTCTACCGCAGCTGCCGCAATTTCCCTGAGCATTTCGATATTTTCCACCGAACACGGACCGGCGATGAGGATAGAGGCTTTCCCGCCTATATGGACATTACCTATTTCTACGGATCTTATGTCCATTATTGCCTCTTCCCAAGTTCGCTGATGATGAATCTGATAATATCTCTAATTGAACTGTCCGATATGGGACCGGCGTTATGCCCCATGGCGTTATCCACCTGGTCATCAACCCATGTCGGATCGAAACCTCCTCCGATTTCGTTCATGAGTGCCGCTCTATGGTTTATGAGCCTTACCAGTTCCACATCGGAACGAAGTAGCTCACCTCGGAAATCTGGAACGAGCTCTCTGGTTCCCACAGCCTTTCTGTCAATTTTGCCGTTGGCGGTTCTGGGTAACCCGTGAACGAAATTAATAAGCCTGGGAATCTTGTACTCATCGAGGTACTGCCTGAGAAATGCTCTCATCCCGGCAACTGTAAGCTCCGTTCCGGGCCTGACTACGATATAGGCGGATGGCATCTCGCCTCTTGTGGGATGATCTCTACCTACGACACAGGCGTCTATTATTGAAGGATGCTTCAGAATAGCCAGTTCGAGCTCAAGGGGATAAACCTTCAGGCCGGCTGCTTTTATCAGCCCTCCCCGGCGCCCAAGAAAGATCAATCTTCCGTTCTCCGATTTAAACATATCCCCCGTTCTATACCATCCATCAAGGAAAGCTTCTTCCGTCTGCGGCCTGTCCCCGAGATACCTGTTGACAACTCCTGGACCTGAAATCCACAATTCACCACTACCCTCTTCATCCATCCTGTTGCCGGACAGATCACGCAGTTCTACCTCGTAACCATCTACGACCGATGTGAATCCCTGTATACCGCTCTTTCCAACAAGACCTACTCCGGCGGTTTCAGTGCTTCCCCATACAGGTACGAGTTCTACACCGGTTATCTCGGTATAATTCACCGCGAATTCTTCTGAGACGAACATACCTCCGGCTTCCGAGATTCTCACGGATGAAAGATCAGTATCAATTCGATTCCACATATGCGACAGGCTTATGAGCTGCGTTGGTAGAGCCATGATTGCGGTAACACCCTTTTTTGAGATCAGATGGAGCAAATCTCTGGGGTATCTGTGCTCGGTGAGGACCGTCCTGCCTCCAAGATACAATCCCCTCATAAAGAGCTCGTGTGGATGACCATAGACGCCAAATATGGACAGGTTCACATCATCACAGGTTAAACCCATGGTTGCAGTAACGCCTTCTGTGTTCGCCAGGAGCTGATCGTGAGTCGTAGGCGCTATCTTTGCCTGGCCTGTGGATGCCGATGTAACGTTAAGATAAAATTCCTCGCCGCCATTCAGAAACGGAACTTCAAGAGGTATTCCGGTGCCCTGATAGATATCATCGTCGAGTGAAAGGGTTATCTCATCAGGCTGGGAACAGTACTCAATATTATCCGCAGTCAGAACCAGGCGGTCCGACCACCTGCTGAAAACCCGCATCCTTTCCTGAGCGGGCCAATCCGGATTCATTGAAACGAATTTCGCCCCCAGCATGGAAATCGCAGTGAAGGTACATGGGAGAAAAGAAGAACAGTCGGATACAACTCCCACAACAAAACCCTGTCGGACTCCTGCTTTCTGCAGGAGAGACGCTATATGACAGGATACCCGCCACCAGGCGGCAAAACTCAATTCCCGCCGGTCGTCTATAAGAGCGATTTTGCCAGGTGTGTCTACTGCTCGTTTCTCAAGCAGTTCGTGAACCGTCCCCGGCATTTATTCCTGTTTCTCTCCGCATTCCTGGCAGAATTTGGATCCTGCCGGGATGTCTGCGCCGCATTTGGAACATACCTTCCCGCCGCCGATCTTCGCACCACACTCGGGACAGAATTTCGTTCCAGGAGGAACAACACTACCGCATTCGGGACATGTCAAGCCAAGGGGTTTACCGCACTCGGGACAGAATTTACCCGGAACAACGTTCTTTCCGCACGAGGGGCATACAACCAGTGCAGCGGCACCGGAATTACCAGAACCGTTTGAGCCCTGGCCGCCTCCCGACATAGTCTGACCCATCATATTGGCCATTGTCATTCCCATTCCCAGTCCGGCACCCATACCGACTCCTGCGCCGGCGGCTCCGCCGCCGCTTTCGTTCTTTGCGGCATCGCCCATGGCGGTGGCTGTCTTGAAACGCATGTACTGATTCATATCGCCAAGCGCAGCCATTGCGCTGCGTTCATCTATTCTTTCCTGAACTTCCTCAGGAGGCGTGATAGCCTGAACGTAGAAATCAACCAGCTGTATTCCGTATTTCCCAAAATCGTCGCCAAGCCTGGACTTAGCCAGTGTACCTATCTCATCGTAGTATTGCGCAAGATCGAATATGCTTTCAATGGTTTCACCAAGAAGGTCGGCAAGCCTTGATATTATCATGCCCTTAAGAAAACCCTCTATCTCATCGGTTGAGAATCTTCCCTCTGTTCCGACTATCTTGTTGATGAAGAGCTGGCTCTGGTCAACTTTCATTGAAAAGCTGCCAAAGGCTCTCAACCTTACAATCGAGAGTTCCTTGTCCCTGAATATTATCGGCTCCTTGGTTCCCCATTTCATATTGGTGAAGGTCTTCTTGTTAATGTAGAAAACCGTTGCCCTGAAGGGGGAATCCTTACCCTCAAAGAGAGTACTGACAATACCTGTCAGCAGGGGGATATTCTCGGTTGTTATCGTATGCCTTCCCGGACCGAAGGTATCCATTGCCTTTCCATCCCGGAAGAATACGGCATCCTGGCTTTCTCTGACTACAACCTGGGTTCCAATGCGGAACTCACCTGAACCACTCTGTGGAATCCTGTGGACAATTTCTTTCCCACTCTCATCCATCCACTCTACAATCTCAAGTTTCTTGAACATGATCCGTTAACCTTCCTTCGATCTAGTCTATCGGTTTATTTTTTTCAAGATCAATCATGAGTTCACTGCGCCCGGACATTTTGCTGCTGAATTCGACGAGTATAGCGACCATTTTGTCAATGGGTTCCTTCATATCGGAACCGGCCGCGGCTGCTGCCTGCAAAACCTTCAACGCTTCTTCAAGCTCTTCAATGTTCTCTACAAGCCCGACATCAAATGCGTAGAGCTTGTCCAATTCATCCTCACGGACTTTGTGCATGTCGAACCAGCCCCTGTAACCCCTTGAGGCAAAACGGATTTCGTCAGTTACCTTTTCAAGATTTTTCAAGATTCTGTCAAAATCGGTAATCGATTTCAGTGCCGAAGGCCCCCTGAGACTCGCCGGGATCTCGTTGGTTTCGGTTCTAAGCCTCTCAAGCCTGCTTACGAGACCGGTTCTGAAAAGCTGATCGTTATCTCTCCGTTCTTCCTTACTCTTGTAACCTTTGTAACCCGGAATAAGGCGCATAGCCTTCTCCAGAAAACCCAGATTTCTTCCCTCACTCATAATCCTGTCCTTTCTCTGAAATTATCTGTACACACAAAATCACACTATAACTATAACACTAATCGATCGTGTCAATCAGGTCACCTGCCGTTTACCGATCGTATATTGGACAGATGTCCGGCGTGTGTTCCGGCAAAAAGGTGTCTTCCAGTTCCATCGTCCCTGCTTACAAAAAACAGATATCCCTCAATCGT
Source organism: Candidatus Aegiribacteria sp. (assembly GCA_021108005.1). Classification (NCBI taxonomy): domain Bacteria; kingdom Pseudomonadati; genus Candidatus Aegiribacteria; species Candidatus Aegiribacteria sp. The sequence continues at coordinate 64,342 of JAIORS010000076.1, read as the reverse complement.
ATCCGGTTGGAACGAAGCGTTTATCGAAGGAAGTCCGGGTGAGCAGATTGGACCGGGAGGTAAACCTTCATAAAGGTACGTGTTGTATGGATCGTCTGTCTCAAGGTCACGGTACAGGAGGGTTTCCTTAACCTCGCCAAGAGCATACTGCACTGTGGCACAGCTTTCGAGCTTCATTCCGCGCCTGATTCTCAAAAGGAATACTCCCGCGATGAGAACCCTCTCGGAATCTACTCTTGCTTCCCGCTCAACGATGGAAGCTAGTATCATGGTTTCATGCAGGCTGAGGCCTGTTACCTGCAAAAATCCATCCGTATCTTCAGGCCATCTGCCTTTCCCTGTATCTACTATCCTGCCCAGTATCTCCCGCGATTCAAGGGTATCAGCGAATTCGTAGGTTTCAGGAAAAAGGTATCCTTCGAGTGACTGTACACCGCTTTCTGCCAGAAAGGAAGAATCCGTCGAAAGGCTGTCAAATACACTCATCTCTCTCCCCGTGCTCTCCGAAATAACTTCGAGGGACTGCTCGAGAGTCAGGCCCGGAGCAAGCGTTATCCATCTGGTTTTCGCAGGTATCACTTCTCCGCGGGCAAATATCCCCAGTATGGAGTCAGGAGACATCGAATCATCAAGCCTGTAAATCCCTGCCTGGAGCGATGGCGAACCTTCCATGCGGGAATAGCGCCAGAGCAGATAGAACCTGGAACGGACAAGCCCGGAATCTGAAAGGACCTGTGAGATCCTTCTTCCTCCCCAACCCTTCTCCACAGTGAACACGCACTCCCTTCCGGTGCATGGAGGCTGGCTGCTCCATACGAAAAAGACAATTACTGAAATGACAGAAATCAGTATCGAGACTGCTATTATCAAAACCTTACGCTTCATGGCATTCCCAGGTAACGTTTAAGAATAATCATTGCGGCAAGAGAGTCCTTTCTACCGTCCCGTCGACGATTCGTCCCGGTTTCTTCCACCGTCTCAGCGGTTGAACCGGTTTCTCTGACAAGTTCCACGATGAATCCACTGTTCCGAAGGTATTCAGCCAGCTTCTCCACCTCGCGAGATAATTCCGTATGTTTCCCCTCGGCAGTCAGCGGAAGCCCCAGGATTACTGTGCCGGCCGCGTTTTCATCCTGAATATGTTTCAATCTCGACGATATGCCATTCCATGAAGTTTCGGATAGCGGATCGAGAGGTATAACAACACCGGAAAGGCAAATGGCAAACCCGGTTCTCTTCCTGCCGTAATCAACGGCTATTTCATTCATTTTAGAAATCCCTCTTCACAAGACTTCGATATCCTATTCTGATAAAGACATAAGCAACAATCAGAGTCAATACGGTCAGAAATATAAGAACAATATTCAGCGACCCTGCAAGAGCCCGCACCGGCATAGCAACGGTAAATGATCTCCGCATTATCAACCCCAGTACCATTATGAATATGAGAACATATCCCATTGAAACGAAGGCTGCTATTATCCCGCCCTGTCCGCTGGCGATGTTCGCCGCGCTTCCTTTTTCGAATCTTGGAAATACCGCACCCAACCCTACATTGATACTTACAAGAGCGATACACATGAGAATCAGCGATACTGTAGACATGGACACCAGTATCCATCCCGCGTCTATTCGCAGTGTAGACCAGATCCCTACACCCACAATGAATGGTGCAATAAAAATAAAGGACTCAACCCATTTTATGCTGAGAAGCAATTTCCTGCCACGCGAGAGTTGCAGAATATAACTCAGGCCGGGACCCTCAAGGCTTATGGACGGAAATGTAAACCTGACAAGAAGTGTGGCTGTAACAAAGCACGAAAAGGAAAAATTAAGGTATACAACAATCATACGCCAGAATTTTGGGCCGATATCCGTGGGAAACCGATCCAGGTTCAGAGCGTAAACAAGAAACAGACCGGCAAGGAGGAAGAGTTGACTCCATTGCACCGGATCTCTCATGAAAAGAAGAATATCCTTGTGCAGCATGGTTCTGAGACGTCCACCGGACCTAAGAAAATACCGGCTGCTTCTGCTGCTGCCTGATGAGGATGAAACCGCTGAATATTTTTTTCTAAATCCCGGGCATATCATGACCAATGAAAGGGTAAGGGCAAGCGCTGCCTCGATAAGGAGAATTCCTATATACTTCAGCGCTTCAGACCATGCTTGTCTGTCAATCAGTGAGATAACATTTCCGAAAACTGTGTGGGGCCAGAATTCTCCACCGGCAACAGGAAGCTCCGACACGAACCTCTGTACGGCATCCAGAGCGGAATTCTCTCTGGCAATCATGCTTTCCGGACCGGAATTTTTCAGTATTGCGAATATCCCCACAGCAACCAGCAACCCCAGAACAGTGGATGTTCTCCATATGCGTCCGTTTTGACGACTGAATCTGATCGCGACACCAAGAAGAATCGACCCGAATGACAGCCATATGATGATGAGAAAAGGAAACAGCAGAATCGAAATAAAGGTCGCGGATGTGTTGATTTTGAGAGAAATGCAAAAAGCGGTTACTATTGGAATTCCCAGCAGGACAGTCGCCCAGCCCGCGTTGAACCAGCTTTCCAATACGCGAATATAAGCTGTCAGCCTGTCCTTTATCGGCATTGTAAGCAGAAACGAGGTCTCCCACGATCTGTAGACAACGGAAACTCCGCTGATGAAAGATGATATCCCTATGAAAACTCCCAGGGACATGAAGGTCATTGCCATAAGCCTCCTGGCGAGGGCTATTCCAAAACCGGTGAACATCTCCTCGAGGTTGTATATGTAGGTGAAAAGAAAACGGAAAATCAGAAAAATGCCACACACAAGAATAGTAAGGGTTATTCCACCCGCGATCAGCTTCAGCTTATTGTTCCGCCATTCGGAAACCATTGCGCCTTTAAGACTGGCGATCTTTATACGAACGAGAAGCCTGGTTTTTGAACCCATGCTAAAAGATAAAAGCTGAAACCTGCATTTCATAGTCCCTGCCGGATTGGATGGACACATCATCTCTGTCGGAATAGATTACGTTTATTCGGAAGGAGTCATATGAAATGCCCCAACTGCGGAGCACAGATGGGAAAATTCGAGGGTGAGATCTACACATGCGAATACTGCAGATCAACTTATCATACCAGAGAATTCGATCCTGACTGGAAAAACGATCAGGATACCCCCGATATCAGGGAGATTCACCACTACCATCATCAGGAAGCCCCGGATAAACTATCCGTTGGTATGGGGTGCCTCTGCTTCTTCTTCTTTCCTCTGGGCTGGATAATCTACTTCCTTTACAAGGACTCCTCCCCCCGAAAAGCCAGGACAGCAATGATAATAGCGGCTGTAATGACCGTATTTCTGCTGATCGGAATAGCATCCGGAGACTGAACTCATAAATAGGGACGGAGGGTATTTTATACATAGAACGCAAATAATTGGGGCTTATCGACTTGCCGAGTGTGATATTATTTGCTAATTTCGAATAAAAAGCCTCCGTCCCTATTTATCAGAGGCTTGTATCCGGGCCTATTCCGTTAAGGAATGCTACGAGAAGTTCGATAGCACATTCAACATCATGCCTGTTAATGACCGCTACCGGGCTGTGACCGTACCTTGTGGGAATTGACAGACACGTGGAATGAGCTCCAGGACTGAATTTCTGCATACTTGATGTATCGGTGCCTCCGCGAACAAGGATCTCCATCTGATAATCTATCCCGTTATCCTCAGCCAGCTTCCTCATATACTCCACAAGCGATGTTGAACAAATTACACTGGAATCCATCTGTTTGATGGTCACACCTTTTCCAAGCTCTGCGGTCTTCATTCTTGCGGGAAATCCAGGTGTATCTCCCGAGCCGGTGATGTCCACGGCTATACCTATGTCAGGATTAATTGACTGGGCGGCAACTGTGGAACCACGGAGCCCCACCTCTTCCTGCGCTGTGCCTACGGCGTAAACATCGATCGAGGGATTATCGTACCTCTTCATCGCTTCGATGATAATGAACGCTCCAACCCTGTCGTCGAACGCCTTCGCGACGAAACATTCACCCAGTTCGTGAAAATCGGTATCCATTGAAACCCAGTCGCCGCAGCTGACCATCTCCTTAACGTCATCGCGGGAAAGCCCAAAATCAAGGTACAGTTTGTCGTATTTGGGAGATGTTTCACGCAATTTCTGCGTTGATTCCCACCTTCTGTGCATTACGGCCGGTAGTATTTCACTGTTCCTTGTGTGCACCCTGACGGTATGACCAAGGATATTTGCGGGATCCCATCCCCCGACGGGAACCACCGAAGCGAATCCACGATCATCGATGTTATGGACCAGAAAACCGATCTCATCAATATGCCCGGCCAGCATGACCCTTAGCCTTGAATCACCCTGGGTACCGGACTTGAATGCAATAATATTCTTCATGGCATCGCTTGAAAAGCTGTCCGCATAGCCTTCAAGAGCTTTACGGAACAGGGATACAATATTGTCCTCGTGGCCTGAGATACCGTCAGCTTCGCAGAGTAATTTAAGAAGATCCATCAGATAAACATCCTTTCAAACAATTTTCAGCAGTATTATCTTGAAACGGTTCATTCGGCTTGAATCCAGGTGAATCCAGCGGCGTCCATCCATTTTGTGGATGACTGTCCGGCGAAATCTATATCATCAATAACGCTGTTTGCGGCATCGGGGGGTGAAAAGCCATTCTCAAGCATTTGGTTGAAATAGAATATCTCTATCATGCCGCTTGCCCCCCAGTCCACACTTCGCGAGTATCCGGAAACCACAAAATCCTGTGGCCACCCGCTTCTGGATGATACTATGGCTTCAGGCATTCTGCCGGACATGATCTCGCAACAGCTGAAATGTATCATTGCCAGGTTGCTGCAGGGTCTTAAAGCATCGATGAACTCCCTTGAAGAGATGGTTCCCGATGCCAGTTCCATACCCGAAGTAGATCCATGGGAAGCGATTACCAGGTAAACGTCTCCGGGAAGACCCGATGATTCAAGGCAGAAAGCCGCAAGGTCGTCCACATCATGAACGAATCTGTGCCTTACATTCACTCCTGATACCCTCGCGAACCATGCTTCCAGCATTTCACCGAAGGAGTATTCCTGCTCGGAAAGGGACGACTGCCATTCGGATTCGAGAATTACAAGCCAGTTGGACGGAGGTATCCCTGCGCCGGCCCTGTAACCTTCCCATTCGTACCACTGGCCTCCCCCGTCCGGTCGCCACATACCTGCAAAGCTCATGGTGTCACCTGACAGTTCGAACCAGCCTTCACCGGAGGCAGAAGGCTCGCTGTAAGTAAAAACAAGCTTCCCGTCCTCGCTGACCTCACCCTCGATGCTGGAGTACGATTCGTACGTATAATGTCCGCTAACATGGGAATTCTCCTGCTGAAGGTACATCGTTCCATACGTTGTTTCCCAGGTTCCCGAAAAATCCGATATTTCATAAGCCTCGAGGTTTGCTGCGGCAAACAGAAACAAAACAGTAAATGCGGTCATAACGTATTTCATTCCAGTACCGCCCTTATTCTTCTTACACCGCTTGAGGAGCTTTTCTCCTTCACTATCCTGAACCTGCCCAGTTCCCCTGTCCTGCCGGCGTGGGGACCTCCGCATATCTCAATTGAGAAATCCCCTATCCTGTAAACCTTCACCATATCACCGTACCTGTTTCTGAACAGGCCGATGGCACCCATTTCAAGCGCGGTTTCAAGTTGAGTCTCCTCACAGATAACAGGCAGGTCGGCCTCTATTATTTCGTTGACCCTGTTTTCAACCAGAGCGATTTCTTCGTTCGTCATTTTATCGGGATGACTGAAATCGAAACGCAGCCTTTTCTCGGTTATATTGCTTCCCTTCTGTTCCACATGATCACCCAGGATTTCCCTCAGAGCCTGATGTAGAAGATGAGTCGTGGTATGAAGCCTTGTTACCATTTCGCTGTTATCGGAAAGACCTCCCTTGAATTTTTCCTCTCCTCCCTGTCTGGAAAGCTCTCTATGCTTGTCGAAGGCCTTTCTGTAACCTTCCATGTCAACTGTCATATCGTTCTCCGCAGCCAATTCAGCCGTGAATTCAACAGGGAAGCCAAACGTATCGTACAGCCTGAAAGCGATTCTTCCGGGGATGGTTCTCGCGGGATTCCTCATCAGATTCGGAAGGAGCTTCTCGAATTCGCGAAGGCCGGATTGAAGTGTCTTCTCGAATCTTGACTCCTCGAGGGATAATTCATCAAGAATGAATTTCCGGTTTCGCGATAATTCCTCATGAACCGGTGATTCTACATCGATGACGATCTCTGCAAGCCTCGAAGAAAATGGATCGTCTATACCCAGTTTCCTTCCATGCCTCACAGCAAGGCGAATAAGCCTTCTGAGTACGTACCCTCTGTCAAGATTCGAGGGTGGAATACCCTGGTCATCCCCCAGAATATGTGTGGCTGTCCTGATATGGTCGGATATGATCCTGAGGGATCTTAGTGCCTGGTCATCAGGCTCAGAACCGAGCCCTGAAAGTTTTTTCAGAAATCCGAAGAGAGGCTGGAACTGGGGTATATCGTAAATTGTCTCGTGGCCGTTCATCATCGCGACTGTCCTGGCTACCCCCATTCCAGTATCAACATTTTTCTGTTCAAGGGGAACGTACCGTCCGTCGGCGGTTCTGAGGTATTCCATAAAAACATCGTTCCATATCTCAAAGTATTTTCCGCAGCCACAGCCCGGTTTGCAGTCGGGACCGCAGGGTGGTTTTCCGGTGTCGATGAATATCTCGGTATCGGGCCCGCAGGGGCCTGTATTTCCCGTGGGTCCCCACCAGTTGTCGTCCCTTCCCAGAAAGTAAATCCGTTCCACGGGAATCCCGACTTCCTCCCAGATCGATGCAGCCTCCTCGTCCGGGGGTACTTGTTCGTCCCCGGCAAATACAGTTACGTGAAGCTGCTCAGGCTTGAAACCCAGCCACGAGCCGGATGTAAGAAACTCGAAACTCCAGGTGATGCATTCGCGCTTGAAATAGTCTCCAAGGGACCAGTTTCCCAGCATCTCGAAAAAAGTCAGATGGGATGCGTCTCCCACCTCTTCGATGTCCCCTGTGCGAATGCACTTCTGAACATCAACGAGTCTTCTTCCCGCAGGATGCTTCTCTCCCAGCAGGTACGGAACAAGGGGCTGCATTCCCGCCGGGGTATACAGTATGGTGGAATCCTCCTGTGGAATGAGTGAAGCCCCCTGGATAACGGAGTGACCTTTCCCGATGAAAAAGTCAAAATAGAGTCGTCTTAGTTCTTCTGAGGTCATTGCTATCCTTCTAAGTCAGATATCTTTCTGATATATCCTGTAAGTTCTATACTGCTGCGCGCAAAGGTCTTTCTCGAGTATTCTTCTCATGGACACGTTATCTTCCAGTATCCAGGAAAGCTCTCCTCTTCCCATTCCTTTCTTAATGCTGGATTCTATTACTCTATCTATCAGCAGGGCTTCAAGGCCCCGTCCGCGGTAAGCCTTTCTCACTCCCAGCAGAAGCACCCTTACCTGGTTGATCCGTGTTCGGAACAGCGGAGCTTTCAGCGCCATGACTGCCCTGATCAGGCCGCCACCAGCTCGTATGAATGCCTGGTTCGCATCGGGGATGGAAACAGCAAAAGCTACCGGTTCTCCATCGATCTCCACTATCGGGGCAAGCTGGGGGAGCATGATCATCTTGAGTTCGTCCGCCATCATATCCATTTCCCGCTGGGTCATTGGAACAAATCCCCAGTTATCCTCCCAGCATTCATTATAGATATCCATTATCACGGGAACCTCTTTATGAATATGTACAACGGAAATATTCCTTATCACCGCGTTGGTTCTTTTCCTTACAAGCCCCGCTACCCGTGCTATCCGGGAATAGTCCGAAATACCTGAATCAAGGTAATAGGCGTAAAGATCCTTTAATTTCTGATAGCCTGTTCTCTCAATCATATCCGCGTACCAGGGCGGATTGTAGGTCATCATTATCAGCGGAGGGGAATCGAACCCCTTGATCATCAGTCCGCATTCCTCATTCGTTGAGAAATTCATAGGCCCCCGTACTTTATCCATGCCGGCTCCGCGCAGTTTTTCTTCCGCAGTGTGTAGAAGAAGGCTGAAAAGTTCTTCATCCTTCTCTCCCTCCAGGAATCCAAAGAATCCTGTTTTTTCATTATGGTATTCATTGTGTGCATGATTTACGATGGATACGATCCGGCCAACTGCCCTGCCTTCCCTGTTCCTGGCCAGAAGCGCAGTCACATCGCCATGGCCGTGGAAAGGGTGCTTCTTCCTGTTGAAAAGCTCCTTCTGGAAATATCTCACCGGAGGTACCCAATTCGGATCGTTACTGTACAACCCGAAAGGAAGGTCTATGAATTCGCGAAGCAGCCGGCTGCCGCTTACCTCCTCGATTGAAAAAGACATCGAACCTCCAGGATCAAATTAAATCGAGTTCTTTGCCGCACTTTTCGAAAATATCCAGCGCTCTGTCTATCATATCATCAGTATGGGTAGCCATATAGCTGGTTCGCAGCATTTCGCCCCCGCTGGCAACCGCGGGACTGATAACAGGATTGGCAAAGACCCCTTCCTGGAAAAGTCTCTTCCAGAATAGAAGCGTTTGATACTCGTCTCCCACAATTATCGGAATGATCGGCGTTTCGGAATTACCAACATTAAATCCCAATGATGCCAGTCCCTGTCTGGCCCTCTCGGCAGCCTTGTGAGAGTTGGCAATAAGTTCCGGTTCCTGCTCCAGAACATCGAGCGCTGCAATAACAGTCGCTACAGCTGCGGGTGGAAGGCTTGCTGAGAATATCATAGTCCTGGCGGTATGTTTGATATAGTCCATTACCCTGGCGGGTCCCGCCGCGAAACCCCCAACACATGCGAATGATTTGCTGAATGTACCTACCAGTAAATCCACATCATCATGACATCCAAAATGTTCAGCGGTTCCTCTGCCCGCTGCCCCCATGGCACCTACTCCATGTGCATCGTCGACCATGAGCCTTACACCGAATTCCCTGCTGATCTCGACCAGTCCGGGAATATTGGCAAGGTCTCCCTCCATGCTGAAAACGCCATCGGTGACAATCACACCAGGATGTTCCCTGTTATTCTCAAGCAGATACTTTAGATGCTCGTGATCGTTATGTCTGTATTTCAGAACTCTGCCGAAGCTCATTCTTGAACCATCAATTATCGATGCGTGATCCAGTCTGTCCAGATATATGATGTCGTTACGGCCCGCAATAGTTGAAATGACCCCCAGGTTGGACTGGAACCCTGTACTGAAAGTGATAACCATTTCCTTGTTAAGAAACTGTGCCATTCTTTCCTCAAGCTCGATATGGAGATCAAGGGTTCCGTTTAAAAACCGGCTTCCGGTACAGCCGGTGCCGTATTTATCAATGGCTTCCTTCGCCTTCTCCATGACCCTTGGATGATCGGTGAGACCCAGATAATTGTTCGAACCCAGCATGATTATACTGTGACCTTCGATCTCCATTTCTGCCCCGACATGCCCGCTCAGTGGTACGAAGTATGGATAGAGACCCGATTTAACTACCTTATCAAGTCTTTCGTAATCGTAGCATTTCTGAAATACATCGTTGGGCAGGTTATTCATATTACACCTTGTCATTGGTTGAATCAATATGTAGCATTGCAAAGAAAATTAATCAGTATACCCTCAAAAGTCAACGGATTCCGGCAAATATGAATAAGACTATCATTACCGGCGCTTCAGGTTTCCTCGGAAGCCATATTATAAAGACAATGCTGGACAGGGGCATCCCTGTCCACGCCCTTCTCAGAAAATCCTCATCGCTGAAAAATCTGCCTGATGAATGCGAATTCGCGCGAGTAGACTTTATGAATCCGGATTCGATGGCTGAGGCAGTCTCCGATGCTGATGTGATTGTACACGCAGCCGGCGCGACCAGCGCCGCGAGCCAGGAGGAATTCGACAGAGCGAATGCCCTTGTAACGAAAAATCTGCTGACCGCCAGAGAAAGGTATGCACCGAACGCCCTCTTCATCTTCGTTTCCAGCCAGGCCGCATCGGGACCGACAGGAAGAGCACCGGTGACCGATTACGGAAGAAGCAAACTTCTGGGCGAATTCGCCGTCAGGGATACGGACAACTGGGTGATATTACGTCCCCCTGCCATTTTCGGACCCGGCGATCCAGCTTCCACACCTGTGATGAAGCTTGCTCTCAAAGGCATTTTCGTATCCCCCTGGATCAATGGCAAAGGGTTTTGCCTGGTTTACGCCAGGGACCTGGCGAGACTGATAGCAGACCTTCCCTATTATCCTGATACTGTTGGAAAGACACTCGAACCATCCTACGGAGAACTCTTTTCATGGAAGGATTTTCATAGAATCCTGGAGAAAGCTGCCGCCAGAAAAATACTTCATATCAGAATTCCTCCATTTCTGGTGTACACCGCTGGATTCATGTCGGAAGCCCTGGCATCCTTAACCAGAAGAATTCCGTTCTTCTGCAGGGACAAATGCAGGGAACTTCTGGCATCGGAATGGCCTGTTGAGGATGGGCTGTCGCGCAGTGTCACAGGATGGGAACCGATTCTCCCTGTTGAGGAAGCCATGAAAGAAACGTTCCAGCACATACGCGAAGGAATCTGAACTCAGGAAGTTACCTGTAGACAGAAAGCCTGTTATCCCTGAGATGTTCACAGAGATGCTGAAGTTTTTCCTGTTCAATCAGAACCCTGGGAGCAGCTTGATCAAACCTTTCATCGAGAAGCATTTGCGGTACCGGCTTCAGTCGCTCCATCCTTCTGCAGCAGTAGTATATACCGTGAGCAGAAGAGAGAAGCAGCATAAGAACAAGAATCCACGTAGCCGTTTTCCTCGCGCGGACAGTGAAAGGCGGATTCTTCGCCGCAATCATCAAAACGACAATTGAGATCCATAGCAGGGAAGAGAACGGTATATAGCGGAGAGCCAGTGCCTGCTCGGCACCGAATCCCGATCTTCCAGATCCTGCAAGCAGTCCCGAAAAGATGGAAATGCACCCGAGAGCGCCCCAGAATCTCCAGTTATCACCTCCGGATCTCCATATTCTGGATACAAGCAGCGCAAGCATAATTATTCCTGATAATCCTATAAGTCCGGCAATATATATCCCGACCGCCGGCACCCTGTGCGCATAGGAAAGAAGGGGCGAGCCAACAAAGACTATCGCGTAGAATACGATCCGCGGAATATCATCAATCATGATCGTCCGGGAAGTTTCGAACATGGACCCCAGATAAAGGGAAACAACCGCTGCAGCTGCGGCAAACCATACGGCAGCTGCAATCCATGAGCGTTTTGATCGAAATGGCAGCAAAATCAGCAGACCCGATGGCCAGACCGCCAGACCGGCTCCGAATGAGAATGACGCGGCGAAACCGAAGATAACAGCAGGAATCAGAAGTATCAGACGGTTCTGTGATCTTTCAAACAGCATCATTGCGGATACAGTGAAGAACAGGGCGAGGGAAACCTGCAGCTGCCATCCCCACATATAGGCTTCAGCACGGTTTGGAGCAAGGGCCAGCAGCGAAGTAAGGGCAAGGGGTATCCAGATATTTCGATTACATTCACGTGATTCGCGAACGACCTTTATCGCAATCAGAACAGCTCCCGATATAAGAAGCAGCGAAGAAAGCAGTGACTCAAGCTGAATACGCCATCCGGAAGCTCTGCCCATCAGGAGCATCAGCAGCCTGGGCAGGAACATCCTGTGCTCACCGTAGGGATGCCATATCTCACTTGCAGGCAGTCTGCCGTCGCACCATGAAGACATCGCCGGCACCAGGTCCCACTGATCGTGAACTGGAACGTCAACCTGGAATATCAGCGGGAGCAGCAGTGCTGACAGTGGTGGCAGAACAACGGCTGCAAGAAGCAGTTTCTTCCTGTGAGATACTATCTTTTGTACCCTATTCTTTTCAGGAGTTCGATACGATTTTCGATATCCTCTTCTATTTCGACGGCAAGTGGAGATTCCCCATCTATTACTCCCATGACTCCGCCTCCCTGTCGTGACCGACCGACAATAACCTGCAGTGGATTTGCTGTGGCGCAGTAGATACTGCAGACTTCGGGCACATTTTTCACCTGATTCAATATCTGTATTGGAAAAACTCCGTTCAATACAATCAGGAAAGTGTGGCCGCATCCAAGCTTTAGAAGATTCTTCTCAGCTATGGATCTCAGTTCGAGGTCACTCCCGTCGCTTCTAATCAGTCTTGGCCCCGAACTTTCGGAGAATGCAAGTCCGAACCGGGCTTCCGGAACAGTGCCGATAACCGCTTCGTACAGATCTTCAACGGTTTTAATAAAATGGGACTGTCCCAGAATGATGTTGCAGCCCTCAGGGAAATCAATGTCTACGAGTTCAATTCCGGGTTTATCCACAGGTACCGCCTTTTCAGATAATCAGTATCTTTTTCTTTTTCTCGCGGATGGAATATCCATTTCCAACCGGTAGTTCGCGACCGTCCGCCTCTTGACTTTCATGCCGGCAGCCTCAAGTGCCAGAACAAGCTTCGTATCGGACAGAGGTTTGCTCTTATCCTCCGTTTCAATGATTTTTCTTAGTTCATCTTTGACGGTTCTGCTGGAGACATCACCCCTCTCGCCCGGAAGAGCCCTGCTGAAGAAAAACCTCATTTCGTGAATGCCCTTTGGCGACTGAACGTATTTTCCGTTTATGGCTCGACTTATAGTGGACTGATTGTACCCGAGAGCATCGGCCACAATCTGCAGTGTAAGAGGCCGCAGCCCCTCAATGCCCCACTCAAAATAATCTTTCTGATAGTCAGTTATGAATTCTCCTATCCTGGTAACGGTTTCCTGCCGCTGCCTTATAGCCTTAATGAACCATGAAGCTTTCCGGAACTTGTTCTTTACGTATTCCTTCTCCTTCGATGAAGTACCGGGTGATTCGAGTATCCGTCTGTTCCTTGCGGATATCATCAGGTGCGGAAACCTGTTGTCGTTGAGAATTGCCTCAAAATGGTCTTCTATTTTGACGATGATAATATCAGGTATTACAGCTGTATTCGCCGATGATGTGAATTCGTTGCCAGGCCACGGATTAAGAACAGATATTCGATCAACTGCTTCCTGAATCCTATGTGCCGATACACCTTCAGCTGCCGCTATATCCTTTATCTTTCTCTCAGCGATTTCGCTGAAATGCTCAGCTACAATCCGGTACTCAAGACTGTCATGCTCATATCCCAGTTCTTCCAGCTGCATTTCAAGAGCGCCGCTCGCGCTCAGCGCTCCGACACCGGTCGGTTCAAGAGTACGGACGATCTCAATAGCCTGTACAATGAGATCGGGGTTTCCTTCCCATGCTGACTGCAGTTCAAAAATTGGAAGGGATAACAACCCGTGCCTGTCAAGAGAGTAGACTATGTAAACCACAGCTTCCTCAATGTCACCTGGAAGCATAATCGACCATACCTGTTTAAGAAGATACTCGTAAAGCGTTGACTCGCTTGGGGGTTCACGAATCCAGGGCTCGTCATCACCACGGTAAGGCTCTGAAAAGTTGTCACCGGAGTGCTCGTCCAGTTTTCTGAGAATATCAAGAGTATCATCTTCCTTGCTATCGCTTCTGGAAGGCTCCTCGTCCCATGGCTCTTCCCTCTCGCGGTTCTCATCTCCATCATTTTTTTCATCCGCTTTCCTGTCCTCGGGACCGCTCTGCTCAAGAAGCGGATTTTCCTGGAGTTCCTGTTTTATCAGATTTTCAAGGTCCAGGGATGGAACCTGAAGAATTTCCAGAGCCTGCCTGATCCTCTGGGTAAGCGCCAGTTTCTGGGTCTGGACCATTCGGAGATTCTGACTCAACTTGAAATCGGGCATACTACAACTTGAACCTTTCTCCCAGGTAGATCTTTCTGGCTTCGGGGTCTTCAGCAAGTTCCTGGGCGGAACCGGATATCAAGATTTTTCCATCGTACATAATATAAGCTCTGTCGGTAATTTCAAGGGTTTCCCTTACGTTATGATCGGTGATGAGAATACCAAGCCCTCTGGTTCTGAGGTCCATGATGATACTCTGAATATCATCAACAGCTATAGGGTCTATCCCCGCAAAGGGTTCATCCAGAAGCAGAAACGCCGGGTCCGTAACAAGGGCTCTTGCTATCTCAACTCTTCTTCTCTCTCCTCCGGAAAGAGTGTAAGCCTTCTGATCAGCAAGCTTTTCAATACCCAGATCCGCAAGGAGCCGGGCCTGTCTTTTTTTTCGCTCCCTCTTTTTCAGCCCCGTTGTTTCCAGAATACTCATCAGGTTGTCAGCTACAGACAACTTTCTGAACACGCTTGATTCCTGGGGCAGATAACCTATTCCAAGCCTGCATCTTTTATACATGGGCAAATGCGTGAGGACTATATCGTCCATATATACATCACCGGAGTCCGGTCTGATGAAACCAACAATCTGGTTAAAAGTAGTAGTCTTCCCGGCACCGTTAGGCCCTAAAAGCCCAACCGTCTCACCCCGGCTGACGGACAGTGAGATACCGTTGACAACTGCCCTTCTCCGGTACCTCTTGATTAGTTTGTCAGTTCTTAAAATTTCCAACTTTGGATTTCTGACCTTATGAGCGGTCATGGATTACCTCCGAGGTAGCTGTACGTTCCGGTTACGCTGCCCGATACAATAACTTCCACTGCCTCTCCATTCTCAAAACTGATAAGCAGAGTGTTACCTCTGACCGTGTTCATTTCATTTCTTGAGGCAGCTTCACCACCGGATTTCATCCTGAGTGTTGCGGACCCTGTGAGCATTATTGAATCAGGATCATTGTTCTTGAATGCGAAGAAAGCCCGTTCCGACGAGAACCATGTTTCGGCAGGCGGATCAACACCTGTATCAAGGAAATGGCCGGAAGCGCCCCCTTCTATCCTGACGGAGCGTGGGTCGCCTGAGGATTCCAGCAGTATCTCCATCCAGTCTCCGGTTAATTCAGCATCCTCAGATTCGAGAACGGGTGAACCAAAAAGCTCAAAACGGTCTTCGTTTCCGAAATATCGCAGATACTCCGAAGTGGAATAGAAATCCTTTTCAGGCATTGAAACTGAAGCGTTGCCCTGGGCTTCCGCAGAATTGTCTTCGGGAAAGAATTCCAGCCTGTCAGCTATGACAATCAAGCTGTCACCGTCCTCAACTCTTCTCAGGACAGGATCAACCGTTACGAACAGGCTTCCTCTCTCCCGGTCGTACAGCGCATACTGTCCTTCTACCCTTCCCAGGGTCGGGCCTGTCATGAGTACGCTATCTCTGGCGGTAGCCTTTCCCGATTCCCGGAAGTAAACGACTTCTCCGGCTTCCAGAACCGTCTCTCCATCGGTTAACATTACATTGCCGGTCATGGTTATCATTCCCGCTTCCTTGATGTATTCAAGGTAATGAGAAGTTCCCGTGAGGGTATCAGCTTCAACGGTTACATTGCTGTAGAAAACGGCATTACCTGATCCCTGCCATACAGTTCCGCTGTCGGAGGTTACGGTTACCTCTCCATCGGTGACAACTACATTGCCAACCAGGTCAATCACCATCTCTCCAATATCCGTATCCCTGCTTACAGCCCTGTCAGCGGACGTTGTAAAAACACCGGTGCCAGCTGTCAGAACCGAGAAGAGGACGAGTATCAGGTTATTCAAGTTCCAGATCTCCAAGATATACAGCGGTAAAATTCTCTTCTATATCAACACCTTCAACGGCTCCGAGACCGGTATCAAGATCAACACCTCTTCCGGAAAGCACGGTTTCCCCTGCCGAATCCGGAATTGTCATTACAACCAGACAGTCACTGTGGAATATCTCCATTTCATCATCCCAGATTATCTCCTGAGTTTCCAGATACCTGCCGTCATCCGTTTCAGCGTTGACATTACCCCATATTCTCATGAGGCCGGTCTGCAGTTCAACCCGCCCGGAGTCGCCCTTCAGAATCGTTGTTGGAATATCATCTTCAAAGAATGTCAGATCAACATCCGAGATAAGAAGCAGACTGTCACCCTCGGTATAAATTGCCACTTCGCTGACAAGACGCCATGACCGATCACCTTTAAGTGACTGAACCAATGTAAAATCTTCAACGGTCTGCATCGGTTCCCGATCGGGATCCATGTCAGCGCTATCGGAGTTACCGCAGGCCAGGAGCCCCACCAGGACGGCGAGCCCAGCGCTCATGAATCCAGACCCACTGTTCGGGATCTTCATTAACCCACTCCTCAATCCTTCCGGTAAGATCGGCTGTAAGTTCAATATAACCCTTATCACCCTGGTACTTGGACAGGTCTAGAGCCTCGTCGATTTCAAGCAGGTACTTCCCGTTTTCTCTTCTTGATATATGCAGTGTAAGAACGGGTATTCCAAATCTTACAGCCAGCTGTGACGGCCCAACCGGTGTTCTCGCGGGAAGACCCATGAAGTCAACAAAATCGCTTTCAACTCCCAGGGTATCCTGATCTATCAAGATACCCACAGCGGTATTATCCCGCAACACCCGCATAAGCCTTGCAATTCCACTTCCTCTGTCAATAAGCGCAACTCCGTGCCGGGTTCTCAGACTGTTGAAATACGTGGATGTACCTTTGTGAGCCAACTTCCTTGTAATAATGCCAACTTCATGCCCCTGAAGATGAATAGCTCTTGGTATAAGCTCCCATGCAGAGTAGTGCGCGGTTATTGCTATGGCTCCCTTCCCGAGGGAAAGCGCCGCTTTCATGTGTTCCTCGCCTCGAATTTCCACCACCTGGAGAAAATCCTCATCCGACTTGTAATTCAGATTGATGAAATCAATTATCCCTGCAATAATGTACCTGTATACACGGCTGAGACTGACTTTCAAACCGCAGGGCTGAATGATGTGTTTTTCGTTTATATTGAATATTCTCCTGGATCTGCCGGGAATCAGGGACGCAATCGAACCCAATAAATAAGAGATATCCCAGATAAGCTTCCTGGGCATAACCCTTCCGAGAAAAGCCAGGAGCTTCACAACAGGAAGCTGCAGTGAATGCCTGAATCTACGGAATGGTAGATTTGATGCCATTACAAATCTATTTCACTCCTGCCTGGAGTGCATCGTGAAGATAGAAAACGCCCACAGGCAAACGATCATGATCAACAGCCACGAGACAGGTTATTCCGAGTTCTTCCATTCTTGAGACAGCGATGGTCGCAAGTTCCTCTTCAAAACAGATTGAGGGTTCACGTACAATAACATCCTCAAGTGTCAGATCAAGTACATTGGTTCTGTTCTTCATGAGTCTGCCAAGGTCTCCGTAAACGAAAATCCCGCTGAGTTTTCCCTCATCGTCAGTTGAAAAACACACTCCACGGTGCCCCGTCATCATTGCTATCGCTTCCGATAGGGGTGCTGATTCGTTCATTACAGGAAGCGAATCGGAAACCATCAGATCCCTTACTCTTGTAAGCAGCTTCCGGCCAAGTGTTCCGCCGGGATGAACCTGCGCGAAATCATCGGAGGAGAAGTTCCTGATCCGAAGCAGCGCCATTGCCAGGGCATCGCCAAGCGCCATCATCGAGGTGGTGCTTGCTGTAGGCGCGAGATCGTAAGGGCAGGCTTCCTTCATATCGGGAAGGGGCAAAACCACATCTGCCGCCCGGGAGAGTAAAGAATCGTCGGATCCGGTTATGGCAACTATGGGAATTTTCAATCTCATGAAACCGGGAAGAAGCAGAGCTATCTCCTCCGTTTCACCGCTTTTGGAAAGGACAAGAGCGACATCGTTCTTCTGAAGTATTCCGATATCTCCATGGATACCCTCCGAAGGATGCAGGAAATACGCCGGGCTTCCTGTACTGGTCATGGTTGCGGCTATCTTCCTGCCCACATGCCCGGATTTGCCCATCCCGCATATGATTATTTTGCCCTCGGTTCCCGCCAGAATCTCAACCGCCCGGGTAAAGGTTTTTTCGACAAGTACTCCTGTGGCTTCGAGCCAGTCCGCTTCGATCCTGAGCACCCTCAGAGCTTCTTCGTACAGGTCAGCCATTTTCCTGACTCTCGAGGAGCATATCCACCACCTCTCTGACAGCTCCATCTCCACCGGCATTTTCTGTGATGATATCACATTCAGCTTTTACAAGAGGGTGAGCGTTGGAAGGACAGGCTCCGATTCCTGCAGTTCTTATTGCAGGCAGATCCATAAGACCATCACCCATGAATAACGCGGCTTCAGGTTCAATCGACAGGTTTCCGCAAATACTTCTAAGGGCTTCTGCCTTCTCGGCGCTGCCCAGACACAGCAGTTCTATCCCGAGGTCAGCTGCCCTTCTCCTGGTTGCGGGGAAATCTCTGAAGGAAACCAGTGCAACCGGGAAATCCCTCCTTCGAAGTTCAATTATCCCCGCCCCGTCTGCTGAATTGAATCGCTGAATCACTCCCTCAGCACCGTAGTACATCCCTCCGTCTGTAAGTACTCCGTCAACATCCAGAGCCAGCAGTTTTATTCCTTCAAGTCGCATTATCAGCTTTCCCAATGAAAAACAGCTTTCCTTACCATGGCTTCAAGAGTATCGAAATCCACCATTGTCGCGGAATCACTCAGCGCTGAAGAAGGGTCAGGATGCGTCTCAATAAAGAGGCCGTCAACACCCCATGCCGCACCTGCCCTCGCAAGGGCGGGAGCGTACTCCCGACAGCCACCACTTTGACCTCCGGCTGCTCCGGGGCGCTGAAGGGAATGGGTCACATCCAGAATAACCTTGTCCGAGAATTCGCTCATTACCGAAAGTGAACGAAAATCAACCACGAGATCACCGTAGCCAAAAAACGTGCCTCTTTCGGTCAACCAAATTTCAGGACATCCTGCTTCCGAAGTCTTCGTTACAGCACCCTTCATGTTTTCAGGATTCATGAACTGACCCTTTTTAATGTTCACCGGTTTTCCAGCAGCTCCTGCCGCCTCGAGAATCGAGGTTTGCCGGCATAGGAACGCCGGGATCTGGATAACATCGACCACCTGGGCTACAGGAACGGCCTGCTGCGCGTTGTGAATATCGGTAATGGTTCTGACACCGAACGATTCAGAAATTTCTTCCAGTATCCTCAAGCCTTCATCCATTCCAGGACCCCGGTAGGAATTATGGCTGGTTCGGTTATCCTTTAAAAAGGAACCCTTGAAAACCCACTCGACCTGTTGATCCAGTGATCCTATAAGTTCTGCCGTGAATTCGGCAACTCTTGCCGATATTTCCCTGGATTCAAGGCTGCAAGGGCCAATTACAAAAAACGGGGTTTTATCATGTACTGAAATAATCCACCGCCCTCTCAAGGTCTTCCGAAGTATCAACACTTATTCCCCGGAATTCACCGGTTACAACCCGGATTCGAATTCCCCGTTCAAGCCAGGCAAGCTGTTCAAGCCTTTCAGCCCTGGAAAGAAAGGTACTCCCTGCTTCGACGCACCTCGTCAGCGATTCCGGACTGAAAGAATAGATTCCGATGTGTTCCAGCAGATTATCCGAACCATGAGGAATGGGATACCTGGAAAAATACAGAGCTTCCCGCTCTTCATCAAGCACGACTTTGACTGAATCGGGTGATCCTATGAGCTCAGCTGGTGTTTCCCTGGCAAGTGTAACAATTCGATCATCCTGAGCGGGTACCGATGTGAGTGAATTGATCCAGTCTTCATTTACAAGGGGTTCGTCACCCTGCACGTTTATTATGGTATCTCCCGGAAAACCAAGCAGTTTCCAGGCATCGAAGACCCTTTGAGTACCTGATATGGCTTCTCCAGTATAAACAGCCTCAAAGCCGGCGTTCTGTACGGTATTCATAATACGTTTATCATCGGTTGCCGCCACTGCCCTGTCAACGGAATCACTTATCCCCTGCAGTACTCTGATTATCATTGGAATGCCTGCTATGTCCGCCAGTGGCTTCCCGGGAAGTCTTGTGGAAGCGTACCTGGCGGGGACTATGGCAATGATTCTATCTGAAGCAGCTATCGTCCCAGCCATTTCTCAGTAGCCCATAATGAAACACATAACACCGTTTCCTCCTGGAAGCGGTCCTGAACGCCGCGCCAGTACTGATAACCGGCCGCAATATCTATTCCGGCCCTTCCTTCGCTGAAACTGTATCCGGCACCGGCAGAGAAGGTTTCAGCCCCGTCCCTCCATAATCCATCCATATAGCTGAATCCGCAGCGGGTTAATAAGCCGTTTCCCACATTCACTTCCGCTCCAACCGAATATACACTTCCGTCATCCGTACAGCTTCCGAGGATGTTCAGGACTTTTCTACTGTAGATATCAACACCTAAAAGAAGCCTTTCAACCGGTCTGAAGGATATTCCTGCGGTTATTTCACCTGGAAGGGAATAGATGCTGCTGGAGCTGTCAGGTGATCCTGACGTTAGAAAGTCCCTGTTTACTTCAAGGGTTCCCTTCCTGTCGGTTGATATCGAGAATCCAAGCCCGAATCGGTCAGTATTGACAAGTATCCCGAATGTGCCGCCCCATGCCATTCTCAAACGGGCATCATCACGGTAAACGGAATTGATCGGAATCGGAGAAATACTGTCGGATGGGATCAGTGTTATATCGGAAAGGATATTTCCGAAGGAGCAGCGCCCTCCAAACGATAAGGCCAGCCAGTCGTTAGCGCTGATAGAGATGCCGGTATAGGTTTCCACAATGCCACCGGACCAGGTAAATTCTCCTGTATAGTTGTCACTGACAGCTTCCTGAAGCTCGGAATCAAGCCTGCTTCTGCCATCTATGGCTCCGGATATCACGATTCCTCCCGGCAAGGGCACAAAGGCCGAGATCATCGGAAAACCAAGTTGATTATCCCAGGCTTTCACATCTCCTTCACTGTATTTCCCCCCGAAGCAGACACCCCCATCAAGAGTCCAGGCGGAAGCCGCGGGATTAAGCATCGAAAAACCGGTACTGTCAGGCACTCCGACACATACTCCACCCATGCCGAAGGATCTTGTGTTCAGGGGCAGTATTTCCGAACCGATTCCATCAGGCGGAGGCAGGTAATCAACAGAGAAAATCCCTGAAAGAACAAATACAATACAGGTGCAAATGGTCATATTGTCTCCAGTGTTTCGCGTTTCCTTATCATCAGTCGATGTATCCTGACAGGTTGTACAATGTTCCAGCTGACCGTTATCCTGTGACTACAATTCAAACGTTTCACCCCTTGCGGGAACTACAGGTATCGTATTTATCCTGTCCGCGATTCTGTTTGAAAGTATTGAACTCTGATCGGGCTCGCCATGAACAAGAAATATACGCTCAGCGTTACTGCCGACTTTCTCAGCGTAATCAACAAGGGCATCGGAATCAGCGTGAGCTGAAAACCCGTTTATAACTTCAACACGGGAATTCACCGTGTACTCCTCGCCGAATATCTTAACCTGTTTCTCGCCTTCCAGCAGCCTTCTGCCCAGCGTATGCATCGCCATGAACCCGACAACGAGCACGGTACTTCTTTCGTCTTCGATATTATTTTTAAGATGATGAAGGATTCTCCCATTCTCGCACATTCCAGAGGCTGAGATAATGATCATAGGGCTGGAATCATTATTCAGAGCCTTGGAATCACCTACCCCCTGGGTGAAATAAAGACCCTCAAACTGGAAAGGACTCTTGTTACTGTAAAGAAGCTCACGCATGTGCGTATCGAAACACTCCTGATGAAGCTTGTAAACCTCAGTGGCGTCAAAAGACAAAGGAGAGTCAACGTACACTTTCATTGGGGGCATTTCATTCCTGTCCACCAGTTCATGGATGTCGAAAAGGACTTCCTGCGTGCGTCCCACACTGAAAGACGGAATTATAAGCTTTCCGCCGGATTTGAATGTGCTGTTGACTATGGCTCTGAACTTCTGCAGCGACTCTTCCTGTTTCCCATGATTCCTGCCGCCGTAGGTGCTTTCCATGATCAGAATATCCGCGTGTGCGCTCATGTCAGGATCTTTCAAAATCGGTCTTCCGGGTCTTCCAAGATCTCCGGAGAAGAGGAGAACCTTTTGCGTTCCTTTCTCCTTTATTGTGAGTTCCACCTGGGCGGAACCCAATATATGCCCGGCTTCGAGGAATCTGAGTGAGATATCCGGAAATACAGGAAACGATCTGTTGTAGGGTATGGACATGAAGTGCTTGAGCGTTTCTGTGACATCTTCAGCATCGTAAAGAGGCTCAATGGGCTTCAGTCCTTCTCGTTCCCTTTTCTTATTTATATACTGAGTATCGTACTTCTGAATGTGTGCGCTGTCGGGAAGCATTATCGCCGCAAGATCTCTCGTTGCGAAGGTGCAGGTTATCATCCCTCCGAATCCATGTTTCACGGCTCCGGGAAGATTCCCCGAATGATCAATATGGGCATGGGAAAGAATTATGGAATCAAGTTCTCCCGGATCGAAGGGCATCTCCCTGTTCAGTTTCTCGTTTTCTTTTCTGTGGCCCTGATGCAGGCCGCAGTCCAGAAGTATTTTTCTACCGTTGACCTCCAGCAAGTGTTTTGAACCGGTAACTGACTGTGCTGCTCCGTAAAAAGTAATTCTCATTTACATTAACCTCCAAAGCCCGACTATGATGAGGAAGCAGACCCTGTGCAACCTCGGAATTGTGCTTCGGGAACCCTATTCATCGTATGGACGTTACCTTATATTGAATGTATCTTTGCAGAATCAATACGATGTTACCGATCTATTGACTATGCGGATGATTACTGCAAGATATTGTACCACAGGTAATTACTTTGTCACAAATACTCGGGTGTCAATGCACCCGGAAATTATTGAAAGGGTGAATCAATGAAAAGTACTCTTGCTCTTCTTGCTTCTCTTCTGTTGATTATCTCCGGCATCGCGCTTGGAGATACTTCCATGGACAGAATTCTGTCGGCTCTGGAAACGGGAGAGATCACAAATACTGTTGCAGCGGATCTTCTGATCCGGAGCGTAACGGATTACGATAATCTGCCATCGATTTATACAGAGGGAACCGATCACGTTCCCTGCGGAACACCCGCTTTTCTCGAAGCCAGCCGACTTACCGCTGACATCGACTCACCGCTTGCAAGCCGTCCCATCCTTAGCGGGCCTGTACAGACGTTCAACTCAGATGACGGTCACTTCAAAATCCACTGGACCAATTCGGGTGTAGACGCGACCAGCTATTCGTACGCGTACACAGTTGCCGTCGCTGCGGATTCATCCTGGCAGGTTGAATGTAACGAAATGAATTTTATTTATCCCCCTCCCGATAACGGCGTAGGCGGCGACGATCTCTACGATATCTACATCTGCCACCTTGAAGGAGGAACACTCGGATACACAAGTCGCAACGGCGAATACCACCCGCCCGATTCCTCCCAGGCGTGTTCCGCAAGCCATGTTGTCATAGGCAATAGTATCACGAACGTTGGTTGTAGAAATTGCACTGTAGCCCACGAATTCCAGCACGCCATCCAGTTCTCCTACAGCTACGAAGAACAAACCTGGTTCATGGAAAACTGCGCGGTCTGGATGGAAGAAATGGTATACCCCGACGTTGACGACTACAGGCAGTACATCACCTCCGGCGATAACGCACTCCGTACCCCCTGGATGGATATCCGTTCCAACGCGATGTACTGGTACGGTGCTTTCACATGGCCATGGATGATGTGGGACAGATGGAACTACGAAGCTGTTCGCGAAGTGTGGGAAAACTGCGCTGCAATATCCGGGAGCAGCTTGATCGAAGCCCACGAGCAGATGTTCGCCAGCCACGGAACCGATTTCGAATCGTTCTTCATGGATTACGGCTGCTGGAGATGGTTCACCGCAGGTAACTGGTTCTCCGGCTGCGGTATGTACAAAGAAGAAGCATCCACCTGGACCCCGGGCCCCAGGGTTCTTCCCTGGCATAACATTACGACTCTGCCGGCCAGCGGTGACCAGACAACCAACTACGAGCCGGATAGATACGGCATCCACTGGATAAAAGTTGATCTGACGAACTATCAGAATGACTGGATCGAAATGGCCTTCAACGGCCGAGATAGCTTCGAATGGAACCTCGGCGTAATCATGCAGGATAACGCCGGAAGACTCGTCTTCGACTGGTACGAATGCGATCCCACAACCGGCGATTTCAGTGTTTCAGTCGGCGCCGACGGATGGGACTACGCGATCTTCTTCCCGGCATTTATGTCCAATTCCCCTCTGGATCACCTGTACACTTTCAATATTACGGCTACTACAGGCATAGAGGGATCCCCCTCAACCACAGACCTTCTCAATCTGAATGTCTCATCCAATCCCATCCAGGCCGGTGGCTATGTAACCTTTGACCTTCCATTCGATGGAAATGCCAAAATGTGTGTCTACGATATGAGCGGCAGAATTGCTTCCACACTTATAGACGAAGAGATGCAGGCCGGTTCCCACTCGGTGCAGTTCGAAGGTTCAGACATGTCTAATGGAACCTATTTTATAATGCTGTTCGCAAACGATAAGATCTCAGCACAGAAAGTGGTTCTCTCAAACTAACTGTTGATCGCTTCTCATGCAGGGATCCTCTTAAGGGTCCCTGCTTTTTTATTGAGGTTAACCCGCCTGAGGCTTTTGGTTATATTTCCGCCTGCGGAAGAAAAACAACCATGGAGGTAACCTTGACCCGATGTATCCCGGTCCTTCTACTCATTATCGCAGGATGCGGTAATAAAGTCGATAAATCTGACAACACAGGTTCAGATTACTCTCCCACTGTTATCATTCAATTCAGGGATATCGGAATATCCCCCCGCCTGCCCTGGGATATCTCATCGGGCCGCAACAACGTGTCTGCTTCCATGCTTCTTCCGGATACCCCGAACTCCCGCGAGGATGACCATAGTAGCAATCAGCTTGTTACCGAAGCTCTCGAAAACGATCTGTTTGTGGCTCTCATCAGCG
Organism: Candidatus Aegiribacteria sp.; assembly: GCA_021108005.1. Taxonomy (NCBI): domain Bacteria; kingdom Pseudomonadati; genus Candidatus Aegiribacteria; species Candidatus Aegiribacteria sp. Next base: position 39,338 of record JAIORS010000076.1, on the reverse strand, counting down.
ACAGCTGCCTTGATTACGAGATAAACAGAGACCATATCCGGATATGGGTAGACAGCGGCGGCAACGTACGATCGCAACCGGAAGAACTTCTTGATGGAATTTCCGGAACCGCATGGCTGAATAACACGAATCGTCAGGATGTTCTTCTGGAGTTATTCGACATGTACAAACCTGATCTTATTCTGATGGTGCTCAGAATCCCGGATCTATCCTCAGTCCTTAAAATATCTGAATACTGGACAGCCCCTGATATTCTATCCCGATACAGAATCGTACTGTTCTCCATTTCTGAAAATCCTGATACAAGGGGGTGGTGTGTTTTTGCGGGAGAAGGGATAAACGGCTCCACTCCAAGCGGAATTACAAGAGGTGGTCTATTCTCTACGATTCAGCTGCTTGCTGGACTCAGATGGGCAGATGACCTTCCGGGCAGTGTTCCCGCTCTTTCCATATTTGAAGACACCAATGATATCTGGAGTTACCAATGAAAAGGAATTTAATCGTAAGCACCTTGGATAGAATTTCTGGGATTAAAGCTTCAGATGCTCAACTCATCGCGCTGTTCGCGGCAACGATAATTACTAGAAATCTCCTTGAATCGGTTTCAGCCGGGCTGCTTTTCCCCCTGTCCGCGTTTGTTTTTCATTTCCCTATAGCTTACTTATTCCCGATGCTCGGGTTAACGGGATTGCTGCACCTTTTCTCGGGATACCCCCTGAGAAAATTGCTGCGTCTTATGATCTTCGCCTGGACATTGACACTGCTCCCGCCCCTTCTTGATTTCATAATGGGATCATCGACCGCTATCGGGTATTTCCCACTGCACAGAAACAACGCTGTATTCTTCCTGATGAATTTTTTCAACCCTATGGTGGAATTGACAGGCACCACATCCGGTATAAGGATCGAAGCTGCCTTAGGGTGCGCACTCGCCGGTGTGTTTTCATGGGCAGTCGCATCGAACAGAAAAATTCTGAGAGGTATAACCACGAGTGTTGTTTTCGCGCCGGTATTCCTGGTGTTCTTCACCTGGCCAAGTCTTGTGTACCTCCTGACTGTCAACCACTTCCCCTACGCTTTAACGGTTCAGGAATACTTCCAGTGGCATGCGGTAACGGCTCCGCATTTCACAGGTTCACTCCATTATACAACTTACCTTATTGATCTCCTTCCGGTTACACTCATTCTGGCATGGTTCTACAGAACTCTTCACAGGGATGAGTGGAAGGAGTATGCAACTTCCCTTAAACACTCGTTCTGGCAAGTATCAATTCCCCTGTCCGGAGCTCTCAGTGTATATATCGCGGCATCCGGAGTGATGACATTCGCTGATTTCATATCAATTGCCGGCGCTCTTCTTGCGGCACTTCTTATCTTGTTATCACGGACTGCGAAAGGTATTGCCCGAACAGCAATGTTCATAATCGCTGTCTCAGCTTCATTTGCCGTCGGCTGGTCGACAACAGTCTTTGCTCTTCTTGCGATTTCAGTTACACTGCTCCCGGGGCCCGGATGGATATCAAGATTCCTTTTGGCGCCTGTCCTGTTTCTCCTTTCCTCCAGTCCAGCGGGTGTTTCATGGGGAATCTACATAATTCCCGCATCAGTACTCTGCGTATTCGCAATGCTTGTCAGGAAAGCCATTCCAGGAACTGTAGCCGGGCTACTCACAGTTCTATTCGTAATACTGTTCCAGTCGGAGGGAACAACCTCATTTGTAGAATACTACTCATGGCTCAACGACGCGGTATGCAGAAACGGAAGACTGGATTTTTCCCTTCCGGTCGCAACCGCTGCGGCAAGTGCGGGCGGTAATATGCTTAACCTGGCGAAGTCGGAACTGGATGACGGCAATATGGACAGAGCAAGATGGGCATACGAAATTGCTGTAATCCAGGGCGATGATTCGCCTGACGCGTACAAAACAGGGCTGAATCTGGCTTTTTCACAGGGCAGGATGAAGGAATTCGAGAATATTATGATCGAGGTTCTGTCAAATCCAGAACTTGTTGATCGTGTGGATGTTGCCGGGATAATACTGGCCAGAGCATCGAGAAATACGGATACCCTCTTCATCCAGAGGGCAATGGAAATTAGCGGGGCATCACCTGAGCTTTTCAATGCTTTTTCGAGAGCCTGTTCAATGAACGGATATTCGGAAAGAGCTGCCTCCTGGGCCAGGGCAGCTGTGACTCATCCTGACGCCCGGGCAAACCATTACGCATGGGCAATACATCTGACAGCTCTGGAAAATGGCGATTACGATTCCCTCTATTCTGAAGGCGTCTCGAAATTCCCCGGTTCCATTGAAATAATGTCCTCACGTCTCATGGCGCCCATAACAGCTGGCAGCACACCTGATCATGAGGATCTTCTTGACAAATGCCTTGCATTGAATCCCGCTTCTCCCTCTATCCTCAGAACCGCCGCTGTGTGGTATCTGCATGCAAACCGTGCAGAGGAAGCGACGGCCTACGCCGAAAGAGCCATTGCCGCATCCGGGGAGCCGAATCCATCTCTTCTTGAGATAGCCTGTCTCGCGGCTGCTGAAGCCGGCGACAACAGGAGGCTCCGGACACATGCATTTTATGCTTCACAGCTTTACCCTGAGAACGAGCTTTTCAGTCACTTTCTTTCCGAATCGCATGATGCACTGTCATCGGTCTCCGCCGATTAAAGGAATAGTGCGGCACAGGCGATACCTCTGCCTGGTTCTGATAGTCGCAGCCGCAATCAGTGCTGCAGCCTGGTTTACAGGTTCTTCCGGGTTCGATTTCATCGATGGTCCTGAATTCGTCCTGTGCGGCACGAACCTGGAACTGCCACATCCGCCGGGCTATCCTCTTTTCATTTTCATGCTGAGGCTGTTTTCCGTTATCATTCCGTGCATGAATCTTGATTATGCCTGCCTCAGGATTGCATCCGCCATCTTTGCGGGGGGAGGCGTAATCGCCGCCTGCGCCGCTATAAGAAGTTTTAGATGCAGCAGGGCGGGAGCCCTGAGCGGTTCAATTCTACTCTTCACGCTCGGACCTGTTTTAGGACAGCTTAACATCGTAGAAGTTCACGGATTTGCGATTCTTCTGGTGTTGACCGCGCTTGCTCTCAGGAATTCACCGGCAGGTCCGTACTTCTTCTCACTATCCTTGTTCGGAGGCCATCCGGTATCAGTGCTGTTTTTTCCATCCATAGTATCACGAATTTTCAAACGAAGATGGGTGCTGTTCGGAATAATACCACTCTCTCTCTGGTTGTTCATTCCAATAAGATCAACATTCCAGGCCGTATGCCATTACTCGTATCCGGCGAATGTCCCCCTTCTCTGGAATTACCTTACAATATACGGCTCCAGATTGACAGTACCTGCTCTCCGCGGGTTTGAAGCTCTCTACAGAAGTACAGGAGTAATATCGCTTACGGTTATCGGAATATTCATATTTTACTCCCGCAGGTGGTCCCCTGGTCTTTTCCTCACAGCGGCTGCCGGTCTGATTTTCCTGTCCAGCTATTCCATACCGGATACAGCCAGCATACTCTGGATACTTCTGGTTCCCCTTACGATCTGGGCATCTCTGGGCCTGGGCAGAATGCTGAGCAGCGGGGTCTACAAAAGAACTGCTGCATGGATTCTGCTGCTGGCTTCGATACTGTCCGGTATCTCCCACGCTTCCAGGAGAAACGATACTGCTGCTCCTCTGATTACCCGTGATTTCATCAGAGGAACCGCTCCCGAAGCGGTCTTTGTATCTGTGGGCATGACTACATACCATACCGCGTATCTCCTTGAAGTAGAGGATATAAGACCTGACATACTTCCAATGGATGCTTTCAAATGCTTTTTCCGGATTCCGCCACCTTCCGAACTACCGGACCATATTTCGGGAAGACGGGTCTACGCAACACGCGGCTGGGACCAGATTGAACTCCATCTCAACGGGCTTCTTTTTACTTCGGAAGGCGATACGGTTGACTGGAACATATACGACATTTTCCGCTACGAGGGAGATGTTCATGATATATTCGCGTCCGATGAAATTGCTGAATTATGGGCACGAAGGGCGATACAGTCCGAAGATGAAAATGACAGGATTATCTGCGAAGAAAAGGCGCTGAACTACGTTGAAAACAGGATTGCTGAAGAGAGGATAAGGACGATACTTGATAAATACTGAATCTTCTGCCAGAACCATGATTCTGCTTGCCGGATTTCTCGCGGTCTGCGCGATCTACTGCATGACTCCAGTGCATAACGGTAACATCTTCTGGCATCTTCGCAATGGAGAAGACATCATCGAAACCGGGGAGATACGCACATCTGATCCATTCACCTGGACCTGCAGGGGGAATACATGGCTTCAGCAGGAATGGCTGGCGGAAGTGTTCTTTGCCGCTTCCCGGATGACCTGTGGAGATTCGGGTCTTGTACTGTTTAAAACTCTTACGATAGTATTTTCAATACTGCTCGTTTATCTTGCAGCCAGACGGAGAGGGGCCAGTGTTCAGGCTGTAGTCCTCACGGGGCTCCTCTGGTTCATCCTGAGCCATGGAAGGTGGATCGTTCGGCCCCATATATTATCCCTCTTCTTTTTCAGCCTCTACCTCTATCTTCTCGCCAGAGGAACGGGCGGCTTCATGAAATCCCTCGCAATCTTCATTCCCCTTCAGATACTCTGGACCAATGCCCACGCAGGATTCATTATGGGTTACTTTCTTCTCGGCATTCCAGTCCTTGAGAGCCTGCTTGCGAAAAACTGGAAGACAGTAATCCGTAAAATCGGGGTTCTGGGAGCGGCAATTCTGAGCTGCGGCGTTCACCCGAACGGTTTCAAGTCATTCACTTACATCACTGATTTCCTTTCCCGCCCCCTCTTCAGGAAAACAATAAGGGAATGGTGGAGCCCCTTTCATCCATTGTACCAGCCGGGCCATTCGATTTCAACGACTGCCATCATCCTTGTATTAATCCTTGCCGCCACATGGACACTGGTGATAATTAAAAGGAAGAAAATTGGCACAGCTCGAATGGTAGCCCTGGGGGCTCTTTCAATTGCTACCGTTCTTTCCAGTAGAAATATCGATATGCTCGCCCTCGCCGCTATAGCCTGGACAGCCCCCCTCCTGAAGCGGGTTCCATTCAGCCTTTCGACAGTGATGCTGGCTGCTGCTGCTGTTGTTCCGTTCGTAACAGGAATACCTATGGAGTTCGGTCCTCCCAGGGAAATAGGACTCGGAGTGGACTGGTCCATATATCCCAGACAGCTGGCAGAATTCCTGGAAGAAAACGATGAGCTGCTTGAAACCAGGATATTCAATACGAATGAAATTTCAGGATACCTCCAGTACACTTTCGGAGAAAGACTACCTTTGTACATGGACGGGCGTTGTCACCTATTCCCGGAAAGAATGTACGCCGAATACCTTATTCTGGCCTGTTCCCGCATGCAGGACACACGCACGGTCATGAACATATTAGATTCCCGCGGAATCAACCTGGCCATTTACGACTGGCCGAAACCCGGCGAATCATCCGCTTACATACTCTCGGCAAGCCCGCTTTGGTGTCCTGTATACTGGGACAGTGTCACCATCGTATACGGCAGGAAAACGTACATCGAATCAATCGGATTCCAGTGGCACAGCTTTCCCCATATAGACCCTCTGTCCCAGGATTTATTTCTTGAAACACCTTTTTATCTGGTGCCTGAAGGCTGGAAGGAAGAATTGCTGCTGGCTTCATCCCCCCCTCTTAACTTCGCGCCTTCGATCATCACAACCACAGCGCTTCTGTTTTCCGATGGCTCTATAACGGATACCGATACTCTTCCCTTCAAGTTCGGAAACGACAGTCTGGAAACAGCTCTCAGGTCAGCACTGCGGGGAGATACACCATGCATCGATGATCCAAGGATGAGGAAGTTGCAGGCGTGGGCCAACGCAAGAAACGGGAGATTCGATGAGGCTCTTGAAGCGGCAGAATATTCAGGAGATGAAATGCTGACGGGATGCCTGGCCCTGCTTGCCGGTGAACACCCTTCAGAGAACAGTATACCTCCATTAAATGTACATCCTGTCATATGGGATAAGTACCTGAAGGGAGATATGTCAGGGGCCGATTCCAGTATAGTGGAAGCCTCGGCGATGTTCGTCTGCGGAATGCGTGATAGATCCATGGATTCCGTAATGGCGGTAATGAACGGGTCGGAGGCTCACTCTCCCTGGACGTTTTCCGTTTCGGGCGGTTTGGCCGCCCTTGCCGGGATGGATTCCCTTGCTGTACTCTGGGGCGACTCATCGTTGTCACTGAACAGAAATCTCTATACACTCCTGATAAGGGGAAATATCGCAGGAATCACAGGCAGCCCTGACCAGGCTATCGAATTCTATTCTGAATGCATTGATAAAGCCGAAGCCTTCCATGAGGCCAGATATCGAAGAGCCCGATACTTATGGATGAACGGTTCTATAGAAGCGGCAATGGAAGACTACCGCTTGCTGAGGCAACTTAATTATCTTAGTCCTGCGGTTGAATCCATGTTAGAATGGGGTGAATATCTCTCGGAAGGTATACCCCGACAAGAAGAACACAAATGACTACGATGCCAGAGAAAAACTGAGGGGATAAACAATGTCAATAAAAAGATCTGTAAACGACTTCATCGCTCGGTTGTCCAGCAAACTGAAGGGCGGCGGTGATAAGGCAATTGAAAAACAGAAGAAAAGGGGAAAAAACACGGCCAGAGAGCGTATAGAAGATCTGTTGCTTGATAAGGATTCTTTTCTTGAAACAGACCTTTTCGTAGAGCATTCCGTAAAGGATTTCGGGATGGACAGGAAGGAAATGGCCGGGGACGGAGTCATAACAGGTTATGGAAAGGTAGATAGCAAAGCAGTTGCCGTATTCGCGCAGGACTTCACAGTTGCCGGAGGATCCCTCGGAAGAGCCCATGCAATGAAAATCGTTAAGGTAATGGATGGCGCAGCGGAGGCTGGAATACCCCTTATTGGAATAAACGACTCCGGCGGAGCCAGAATACAGGAAGGAGTGGAATCCCTCTGCGGTTACGGCGAGCTGTTCTACCGCAATACCAGACTCAGTGGAGATGTTCCTCAAATTTCCGTCATCCTGGGCCCCTGCGCAGGTGGCGCGGTCTATTCACCCGCCCTTACGGATTTCGTGTTTGTTGTCGACAAAATATCCCACATGTTCATAACCGGGCCACAGGTGATCAAAACCGTCCTGGGAGAAGAAGTAACCCAGGAGGAGCTTGGTGGCGCGATGACCCATGCTTCTATCACCGGTAACGCGCACTTCTATGCGAAAACCGAAGTGGATGCGTTCAACACCGTTAAGAAACTTCTCTCATTCCTCCCGGCCAACTCAAAGCAAAACCCTCCGGTCAGAAAACCCATTCCTCCCGATCAGCCTCTTGGAGATGATGTTATTCCTGACAATCGCAGGCAGGCTTACTCCGTAAAAGACATTATCCGTGGTATTGTTGACGCTTCCGATTTTCTTGAGGTACACGAGTACTACGCCAGAAACATTGTTGTAGGCTTCGCAAGGCTTGCAGGCCGGTCCATAGGAATCGTAGCAAATCAGCCCAGGGTTCTTGCCGGTGTTCTTGATGTGAACGCTTCGGACAAGGCAGCAAGATTCATAAGATTCTGCGATTGCTTCAATATTCCCCTGCTGACCCTTGTGGATACCCCCGGATACCTTCCGGGAGTGGATCAGGAACACGCGGGAGTAATCAGACACGGAGCAAAGATCCTTTACGCTTACAGCGAAGCCTCAGTTCCAAAGATGACAGTTATCATGAGAAAAGCTTACGGTGGAGCTTACATTGCCATGTGCAGCAGGCACCTTGGAGCTACATTCGTCGCGTCCTGGCCCAGTGGTGAAATCGCTGTAATGGGACCTGAGGGAGCGGCCAATATCATATTCAGAAGAGAAATAGCGGCTGCTGACGACCCTGATGCATATAGACAGGAAAAGGTCGATGAGTACGAAGAGAAATTCGCCAATCCCTACGTTGCCGCGAAAAAAGGATACGTTGACACGATAATAAAGTCCAGCGAAACCAGGGACACTCTTATTAAAGTTCTCTCTGTGGCCAAGCAGTCCAGAACAGGCCGTCCCCACAGAAACATACCTCTGTAAAGGCGGGAAATCATGAATAGTAAACTGGATAAACTCACAATTGACGATACTGATTACTCCACAGAGATACCTGAATGCAGCCTGAAGCCTTACGAAGGCGCACCAGATCCCTCTGAGGTCAGGGCTTTCATACCCGGAACCATAGTTGATATTAAAGTATCCGAAGGTGACGGTATTCAGCCGGGCGATGTACTGCTTCTTCTCGATGCCATGAAGATGCATAATGAGATATGCTCAACAATCAAGGGCCGAGTAGAGCGGATGCATGTAAAAATGGGTGATACAGTTCAGAAGAGTCAGCTTCTTGTAAGCATAGGCAGCGACTGACCGCTTCGATACTTACTTCAAACTTCACTCAAATGAATGAACTAGAAAAGGGAAGGGCTTCTGCCCTTCCCTTTTCTTTTCAGCGTATTCTGCTGCTATTCGTTCTCTGAATCCAGCTGGTTTGCTCTCTCCATTGCATCAATTGCGTCATTCCTGCGGTTAAGCCGGCTGTAGGTACTTGCAAGGTAGCGCCAGTAGTTGGCATTGTCAGGCTGGTACTCAAGGGCTGTTTCCAGAGCCTCTGCAGCTTCAGAATCCAGTTCTTTCCTGTTGCAGCAGGCATATCTTGTATAGTAAGCATTGGCAAGTTGATCGGGAGTCAATCCATCCATAATCATGATAGAATCGAGAATCGAAAGAGCTTCATCGTAATTCTCCATTATGAAGTTGGCATGCGCAAGAGTTGAAAGAACTACGAAATCGTCACCTATGAGGTTCCTCGCATTGTCAAGCTCGATTATTGCCTGCTGGAAGTCTTCCATCTCAATATAGGCGTAACCCTTGGATACGAATATGTTTGCCTTGATCTGATCCGCCTCTTCTTCTTCGAGCCAGCCTTCTGAAAGCCCCAGATCGATGTTAGCGAAAGCTTCGTTGAAAATGGTGAGAGCTGATTCATAATCGCCTTCAAGCATACACGCCCCTGCGAGAGCGTCGAGCATGTCAACGTTCGTAGGGTCGATCTCAAGAGCCTTGCTATAAGCATCTTGGGCCTGATGCAAGTACTCCAGCATCTCTTCTTCCGTGGCGTCGATGGCTATCATGGTCAGAACGCTCCCCGAATTGAAAAGAGACTGAATGAAAAGGCTTTTGGCCTTTTCAAGGCTCTGCGAGTAATAATTCAGTGTATACGGATCGTCCGTACTGTTAATAAGTTCCTGAATGTCTGCTATCAGTTCTTCCGCTTTCAGGGATGCATTCTGAAAATCTTCAAGGGCTGCTGGTAAATCATTGTTTATGTTTATCTCAATATCACCCAGCATAAGCTCAAAATCAGGTCTTTCGGGAGCTACATGCATACCCGTTTCCAGTATTTCAACGGTATGTCCTATGTCTCCGTCGTTCATAATATTAGCGGCGCTGTTAAAGAATACGAACCAGTATTCGTTTACCGCCAGCTCTCCGTTTGTATCAAGTTCGTCTGCTTTAAGGAATGATTCGGCGGCCTCAGACCATTTAACTTGCTCTGTAAAGGCCATGCCTCTCCAGAACCAGATTTCAGCATTCAGAGAATCTCCCCTGGCAATTACGCTGTCAGCGAGATAGATAATCTCGTCGTACTCCTGGTTCTGCATATGCACCTTCATACCCGTTACAGCCGGTGAGGAGCAAGCTGATAGTAAAGCGAATGTTGCTACAGAAATTAGAATCATCATTCGATTGCGATTCAGTAAAGTCAAATCTGACCCTCCATTCATGGTGTTGCTATTAAAAATAATTATCTACAATTATGAAATCTGACCCTTTCACTTACGAAAGTCAATATTGACATCATGCGGATTAGTATTCAGTTTACAGTGCGTTGGAGGTTAACATTTGATTTGTCTTACAGAACTTTTCCGAATTTTTCTGGGTATACTTGCCGTATCCTGGACTACATCCTTTAATCCTGCTCCAGCTTCCGGAAATACTTCATCCCGCGAAGCGGTCATTCTCATAGATTTCCAGACCATCGTTTTCCTGGAAGACGGACGGGAAGCGAACCTTGCGCTGGTTTCCACAGGAAGAGCTGGTTACGATACCCCCACAGGCACATTCGAGGTCCTGTACAGAAGGCGGTCTCCCGTATCAAGTTCTTACAATGTCAGAATGCCTTACTGGCTGTGCATACATCCTTCCGGCCAGATAGGCCTTCACCAGACTTTTCTATCCGGTACGAATTCTCTTGGCATCAGAAAATCTCACGGTTGCATAAGGCTTGGCAAAACAACGGCAAGATGGAGCTACTACTGGCTCAGTGTTGGTTCAACCGTAAGAGTGCAGGCAGAAAGCCCCAGAAGAAGCTATAGTTCCGACAGATAATTAATCAAGAACCTTTCATTTCCAGGTCACCCGCACTATGAAGAAGACGGGGATGAACCCCGCCTTCTCCATACGCGAATTAGATAAACTGAAGGTGATTAGAAGTCAGCTTTAATATGTCCCCAGGTTGCATTCTCAAGGCTTGAGGGGTCCCAGTCAATATCCAGTTTGTAGACCATATCGTTCTGGGGGTAAATCCAGAGGTCAGTGCCATCGAAGTCGATTCCTCCGTTAGCACCTCCTGCGACCTCAGCAAATTCGCATGACCATACAGGGGTTAAGTTGAGGCTTCCATCCGAGTTGATATAAAAGATGAAAATATTATCCTCACCTTCGTTTCCGCAGCAGGCAAAAACGTAGTCTCCCCATGCAGCCATTCCGTAACAGGATGTTATCGGTGATGCTACAACGGTCCAGGTTACCGAGGTTTCGGTACCGGTGTAGGAGCCCCATGCGATTTCCCCGTGTCTATCGGCATAAAGCATATCGTGTCCGGCGGCTATGGGGTACACGTTGGAAAACGAAGCAGGACCGTCAAGGGCTTTAACCCATACTCCGGAATTGTCGAATACACCGATGTTGCTGAAGGTGTAATCGCCAATGAAGAACTGGTTTCCGCTGGTGTATTCACAGAAGCACATGTCATCGGCATCTATGGCGTTCGTTATCTCCCATGAGCTGCCGGTGGCAGAGGATGTAGACACGTCGTACTCGTATACATAACCATCACCCCAGCAGGATAGCCACAGGCTGTTGGCAACATCGTCCTTTAGAGCCATACCATACGTGCTTCCGGGTGTGCTGGGATCCCACATGTCCAGAACGCTATATGTCCCTCTGGTTGACGCAGGTTCGTTACTACCTGATCCCTCTATTACCCTGGTTGTGGCAGAAGCCGCCAGAGCAAAACACAGTAACAACAGTACTGCTGTCTTCATCTCTCCTCCTTATTGAGCTGTAGTGTTAATGTTCGATATCAAATACACAAAATAGATATATTCATAAAGATCGGTCTTGTCAAACAACTGAATTCATGCGCAGCGTTCTATACAAGATCTGGCTTTGTATCTTCCAGATCTGCAACGACTTCTCTTAGTTTCTGAGAATATTCATCACTCATGATAAGGGTTACGGAATCGGTCTCCACGACGGATACATCGCTAACGCCCAGAAGAACGGTAAGCTTCCCGTCGTTCCAGACGGTTGTGTTCACACTGTCCATCGCGAGAACCTCCCCCCTGCCCACACCGCATCTTCTTGCGGATGGCCAGTCTCCGATGTCGTTCCATCCGAACTGCGCGGGAACCGATACAACGTTATCAGCTTTTTCCATTACTCCGAAATCTATGGAAACAGACTGAAGAGAATCGTACCTAACCTGATCCGGACAGGTTCCAGTACCGAGTTTCCGCAACCCTTCCGAAAGCTCCGGAAGGTATCTGGCAATTTCCTTCATGATCACGTCTGCCCTCCAGATGAACATGCCGGCATTCCAGAAATAGTCTCCGTTTTCAAGGTATTCTTCAGCTTCTTCCAGATTCGGTTTTTCTCTGAAGGATGAAACATCGTAAATTCCTTCACTGTGACATTTTCCCTTCTCAAGGTAGCCGTATCCGGTTGCGGGACGGTCCGGTGTTACTCCGATAGTTACAAGTTTCCCGTCCGCAGCGGGAATGGCCGCTTTCAAAAGTGTATTCCTGAATCCATCCGGGTTATCGATGACATGATCCGAGGGGACAACCACCATAAGATCCGAACCGCGGCCCCTTTCAATGAGGGTCTTTGCCGCCCAGCCTATGCATGCGGCTGTATTCCTGCCGGAGGGTTCAAGCAGCAGGTTGTTCTCACTGATCCATGGAAGCTGATCGATAACCGTTGAACGAGAATCACTACCTGTAACTACCATAATATCCCCATGTCCGCAGAGCCCCTCGAATCTGACGGCTGTTTCCTGCAGCATCGTCATGCTGCCCGTAAGCCGCAGAAACTGCTTGGGCATTCTTCCGGTTGAAACCGGCCAGAAGCGGGTTCCCCTTCCCCCCGCCATGATTACCGCGAAAAACGATGATTCCATTTAATTTCCTCCGGGTTCTATCAGGTAACCTGAACCGTCAAGCTCCAGTTTCCCGCCATTCGTATCGGCGATAAGGCATACAGGGGAATCGATTTTGCGATCCCTGACATCAGCACTGCCCGAGGAAACGAAAAATAGCGCTCCTCCAGGCATACTCATCTCCATTGTTCCTCGTATATCTGTTACCCGATAGTCCGCATTCAGCTTCAGCCGGTTCACCTGTCCCTTTGAACCGGCGGCAACTGGTTTCCCTCCGGAAGACCAGTTGACAGCCTCAACACCTTTTTCGATGTGAAGCTCCCTGGGTTTTCCATCGGCTCCGGTTCTGCCCCAGTCGTAAAGCCTGTAAGTGACGTCGCAATTGCTCTGAACCTCCAGGATCTCAAGGCCCGGCCCCAGCGCATGAACGGTTCCGGGAGGAAGATGGTAAATATCTCCTTTTACAAGATCGATCTCCTGCAGAGCTTCCTCCGCTTTATTCTGCCGCAGGAGATCGAGGAGAAGGTTCCTGCCGGTGACTTTCAGTCCCCCCATCATCCAGGCGTTCTCTTTCGCCGCAAGTACTATCCAGGTTTCTTCCTTTCGAAGGCTTCCCCCCTCGATTCCCGGATGGACCTGCACAGACAGCCTGTCCGCAGTATGGAGGGTCTTCAGAAGAACGGGATACACTTCCTTACCTGGCAATTCTCCGGTTAAAACCAGATCGTTCACTGTGGTCGAATCTCCATCGGATGTGCTTCGGAGTTTTGATGAAGTGCCATCCTTCTGGAACAGCCACCAGATCTCCCCGATGGGTGTTTCCTGCCCCGCGGTCATCAGCGAACCCCATATCCTGGGTATGTACCTGGGCTCCGAGATGTACAGCATTACTCTGTATCCCCGCAAAACCTTGGAATCAGGCTTTTAAGAATAAGCGGACCTGTGAAATCCCGCTCGGGATGCCATTGGACCGCGACTACAAGACCATCGTCCGATTCCATTCCCTCTATTACGCCATCATGAGATTTTGCCGACTGGTAAAACCCTTCCGGAATTCCGGCTATGGCCTGGTGATGAAAACTGCTTACTGCTATCTCTCTATCAAGGATTCCGCTCAGTATGGTACCCTCAATGATCTCAACCGTATGCATCCTTGGATCGGCAGCTTCCCCATGGTGTTCTTCCGGGTTTTCCATCTGGGTGGAAATATCCTGGATGAGCTGCTCACCCTCCGCTATAGCTATCGTCTGGATCCCCAGGCATATCCCTAAAACGGGTACCTTCATTTCCCTGGCTTTCCTGTACAGTCCAATTTCCCAGAGGGGTCTATCCCTCCAGTGTTGAATTGAACCGTTGTCCCGCTGACCGTACAGCTCCGGGTCAGTATCACCACCGCCTGTAAGAACAACCATATCTACAACTTCCAGCATACTCCGAAAATCCTCAGAGGAAGGAATAATCCCCATCGTGATTACATCCGCCTTCCCCAGAAATTCAGCGTAGCTCTGGTTGAGCCCGAAAAGCCATTTCCCATAGGACTGAACCTTGGATTGATCGTTAGCATACCAGTTAAGCGTAATACCGATTACAGGTTTTCTCATCCGGTTATCTCCGTCATTCTTGCTACGGCCGCGTAAGCCTTTTCTCTTATCTCAGTGTCGAGTTCGATGACAGGCTTTAATCTTTTCAGGGAATCGAGTATTTTCTCCAGTGTAATTTTTTTCATGTTGACGCAGTAGATATTCCCTCCGGTCCTGAACTTCCTGTCCGGATAAAGGGTCTTGAGCCTGTACGCCATTCCCTCTTCGGTTCCTATTATGAACCGCTGTGAACTCGATTCCGCGATATGCCTTATCATGCCCCCCGTCCCCAGAACAGCATGGGCCGGTTCCCATACTTCCGGAGGGGTTTCCGGATGAACCAGGAGTTCCGCGTCAGGCCATTCTTCCATTACGGCTCGGATATTCTGTATGTCAGCCGTGGCATGGCATCTGCAGGCTCCGTTCCAGATATGAATGGTCTTATCAGACCTTCTCGATACGAAAGTCCCGAGGTTCCTGTCGGGAGCGAAGATAATTTCGTCGGAAGGCGCACTCTCAACCACTTCGAGGGCGTTAGCGGATGTACAGCAGGCGTAGCTTTCCGCTTTAACATCGGCCGGTGAGTTAACGTACAGAACTGTAAGGGCATCAGGATACATTTCCTGCATGGACCTCAGCGCCGGCGCTTCTATACAGTCCGCGAGGGGGCACCCGGCCTCAGGCTCAGGCAAAAGAACCGTTTTTTCGGGCGAGAGGATATGTGCTGTTTCAGCCATGAATCTAACGCCGCAGAAAACGATCACGGAAGATCGCGTGGATGCCGCAGTCCGGCTCAGCTGGAGGGAATCTCCCACATGATCCGCGATGTCCTGGATTTCCGGCGGCTGGTAGCTGTGAGCCAGAATAACAGCATCTTTCTTACCCTTCAGTTCAAGTATCTCGCTGACAATCCGGTTATCCATTTCTTTTCCAATCAAGCTGTTCAGTTGAGGAGATTATCCCTCCTCCTATCACCGAAGTGTTCAGATATACAGCACAAACCTGCCCGGGAGCAACAGCCTCCTCAGGCCTGCCGAACTCAATATGCAGATTGCCGTCTTTACAATCAAGAACCGCAGGTACCGCCTTCCTCCTGTATCTTGTCTGAACAAGGGCTTCAGATGGAAAACTCGATGGTTTCCGAAACCAGTTCATCTCAATAACGCTGCATCCCGTTGAAAGCAGATCCTCCCTTTTACCTATCGTAACTGTTCCGTCAAGTGAATTGACAGCAACCACGTACATCCTTTTTCCGTAAGCTCCCAGCCCCTTCCTCTGACCAACGGTGTAATTCTCTATGCCGCCGTGTCTGCCAACCTGCTTTCCCGAAATATCGATCACTTTTCCCGGTTTACCCTCCGGAGCCGTCAGGCTGAAGCACAGATCCATACTCTCCTTCTTCCTGAAGGGAATGTTCAGCTGAACAGCTTCCCTGCGAACGTTTTTCTTCAGCATTCCTCCAAGGGGAAATACGCAGTCTCTCAATATCTCACTATCAACAAGTGAAAGGAAGTAGCTCTGATCCTTGTCCGCGTCCCTGCCCCGCTTCATAAGTTCGCCGTTCCTGCCGACATAATGGCCGGTAACGAGTGTTTCGGAAGGTTTTAGTATTTCATGAAGCGCAAGGAGTTTGATTCTCGCGTTGCATCTGGCGCAGGGATTGGGAGTAAGACCTTTGGCCAGCATCTTCTCAGACCAGAGTACGACTTCCCGGCGGAATCTTTCGGCCGCGTCTATACTGATCAGCTCCACCCCGGCAGCATTCGCTGTCTTCTCAACTTCCGGGGGAATGCCATCTCCTGCCGTATCTACGTAACCAGCCCTCAGCTGGCTGTAGCGTTCAATACTCAGAGCCAGAGCATAGGATGAATCCACCCCTCCTGACAGCGCGATAAGGGCTCTGCTAAACACAATCAGGCTCCGAATTTAGCCAGTTTCCCGGCCGATGCCAGAAGAAGGGGCATAATATCGGTTGCCATGAATGAACCCATCGCTCCGTAAACGGCCTGTTTCTCGGAGAATGCCGAGCTGTACCCCCATCTTTGCGGTCCTCCATGGATAAGGACAGGTACCGAATGCCAGCTGTGAAGTTTCATGGGGCAGGGAGTGCTGTGATCTCCCGTTATACATACCACATCAAATCCTGAATCAAGAAAGGAAGGCAGCGCCCTGTCGAATTCTTCTATAGCCCTGATCTTTGCCTGGACGTTACCGTCCTCACCCGCGGAGTCGGCGGGTTTGTGATGAAGGAAAACAAAATCGTGGCCGTCATCCAGAGCTCTTCTCACGGCTTCTGCCTGTCCTGAAAGATTCTCCGGGTCGCATTTGACGACGTTCATACCAACCAGTCCCGCGACACCCCTGTACATGGGATAAAGCGCCACTGCGGCAGCGGTAAGGCCGAACCGTTCCTCTATCGAGGGGAATTCCTTATGAAGGGCAAAACCCCGGAGGAGAATGAAATTCGCCGGATGAAGCCCCTTCAGGATTTCTTCCGCCTTCCGCAGAAATTCCCTCACCACATTCCGGGTTTTATCGGAGCCTTCGACAGGAATGGGCTCGAGTCCAACAAGACCGGGGTCGGTATCCTGAATATCATCGCTGAGGCCGTTGCCCCGAAAGACAACACATGCCCTGTGCTGTTTTACCGGAACCACGAACGTCTCAACATCTTCTATTTTTATATCCGCAAGCATTCCCACAAGTTCCGCGCACTTCTCGCTTGTTATCCGCCCAGCTCTCCTGTCCGTCACTATTCCCTGATCATCAAGTGTGCAGAAATTTATTCTGGCCGCAAGATCTCCGTGCTTCAGTTCAAAACCAACTCCCAATGCCGCGAGAGCCCCTCTTCCCACCTGATATAGAACCGGGTCGTAACCGAACAAACCAAGGTGCGCAGGCCCGCTTCCGGGAGTAATACCCCTGGCAATAGGAATATGGACACCGAGTACTCCACCTGCCGCAAGTCTGTCCATTTCAGGAGTGATAGCTGCTTCAAGCGGCGTCTTTCCGCCGAGTTCCTCAATTGAGATATCCCCAAGCCCGTCAATCACGGCCAGAAGTATTCTCGAATCGTTCTTCTGAACAAGTTCTTCCACAAGACCTCCAAACATAAGGGGGACGTACCACACTTCTTCAACTTACGGGTGAATTTACTACAATATATATAGTATTGATACAATAAATATATTATTTATAGGAAATTGTCTTATAAATACAAAATCCGTATAGCATTTCCAGCTTGAGGGTTTTTCAGTCTTTGAAAACGATGCCGGCATCAGAAGTTATTCTGCCGGCTGTAAATGCTTCCTCACCTGTAATTCTGAGAAGCTCCATTATTCTGTTCACATCAGCCTTTAAAGCAACAAGAAGCATGCCCGCTCCCATATTGAACGCCTTTCTCATTTCTGCGATGTCGATGTTCCCTGACTCGCGGATGAGTTCGAATACTGCGGGTACATCCCAGTGTGGTTCGATAAGGGCGCCGCAGCCTGCAGGCAGTATTCTTGAAAGATTCCCCGGAATGCCGCCTCCAGTGATGTGTGCTATACCTTTAACTAGTTTTTCCTTCAGAAGCGGCTCAAGATTCCTGAGATAACTCTTATGAACAGAAAGCAGTGCTTCCCCGACACTTCTATTTCCGAGAAGAGGATGGGTATCGGAAGGAGCCAGACCGGCGGTTTCGAAGATAACTTTTCTCGCAAGGGAATAGCCGTTCGTATGCAGCCCGTTTGAGGGAAGGCCTACGATGATCATGCCGGGGCGGATATCCGAACCGTCAATGATCAGGTCCTTCTCGACCAATCCTATAATGGTTCCGGCCACATCGTAATCACCTTCGCCGTAGAAACCCGGCATTTCCGCTGTCTCTCCACCAAGCAGGGCACAGCCATTCTCACTGCATGCGGTGGCAAGTCCCGATACTATGTCAGCGGCGGTTCGCGCCTCAAGTTTGCCGCAGGCTATGTAATCCATGAAGAACAGGGGTAACGCGCCCTGAACGAGAATGTCGTTCACACAATGGTTGACCAGATCCATTCCAACGGTTCCGTAATTTCCCATCATGCCTGCAACCTTGAGCTTTGTGCCTACACCGTCCGTACTTGCTACAAGAACTGGTGCCTTCATATGGCTGAAATCCGCCCGGAACAGTCCTCCAAAATGGCCCAGGTCGGACAGGACGTTCTTCGTGAATGTCTTTCTTACTTCAGCCTTCATCAGGGAGATGGCCCTTTCACCCTCAAGGATATCAACGCCGCTGTTTTTGTAATCGGCTGGTTTCATATTCTGAATTCTCCGAGCTGATTCGTGGAGAGGTAGTATTCCATTCTTGAATCGATGTCTTCGCGGGTCAGTTCCCTCAATTGCTCAACTCCGAAACCGCTGCAGGCGTAACTGGCATTTACAGATCCGTAAGCCAGCCCCTTCTTCATACTTTCGAAATTCAGGTCACTGTCGCTGCCTGCGAGATATCCAAGCATTCCAGAAGCGAAGGTGTCTCCAGCTCCAGTAGGATCGGTAACCTTTTCAAGTGGATAAGCCGGAAGAACGAAGGGTTCACTTCCTCCAAAGATCATGGCTCCCGCTCCACCCATTTTAATAACGGCGTAGCGGGGACCGGAGTTGATGATAAATTCAGCGGCTTCAAAAAGAGTTCTTTTGCGTGACAACTGCATCGATTCGGAAGCGTTGACAAAAACGATATCAACTTTACTGAATACTTCAAGTACTTTGTCCCTCTGCTGGTCTATCCAAAGGTTCATTGTATCAACAGCTATCCAGCGAGGATTATGAACCTGATCCAATACCTGCAGCTGCAGCACAGGATCGATATTAGCAAGGAAAACGCATGGAGTATTTACATAATCATCCGGAAGTATCGGCTCAAAACTGGCGAATACCCCCAGTTCTGTCCTTATTGTTCGGGCATCTCCGAAATCAGGGCCGTAAGCGCCTTCCCAGCGGAATGTGGGACCCTGTCCTGTGGTCAAACCCCTTACATCTATTCTACGCTCCGCCAGAAATCTTTTCTCGGATACTGGAAAATCAGGGCCAACAACCCCTACTATCCGAACCACATCGAAGCATCCGGCTCCGAGTGAGAAGTAAATAGCCGAGCCCCCCAGGGCCTCCTCCACCTTACCCGCCGGGGTTGTTACAGTATCAAGCGCTACAGAACCAACTACAAGAAGTGCCATTTTAAACCAATCCTGTTCAGGTATTTTCCGGGTTTACATTCTGTCCGGGGCATCCACCCCAAGTATTGAAAGCAGGCCGCTGATACATCGTCTGCATGCTTCACAAAGCATCAGACGGGCCGCCGAAACATCTATACTGTCACTGTCGACCACTCTTACATGCTGGTAAAATCTGTGGAACCCGGTGGCCAGGTCTGCAAGTATCTCCGTAAGCCTGTGAGGTTCCATCGCGTCAGCGGCAGCTGCAACCTCAACCGGAATGGATTCAAGAAGACGCATCAGCTCGCGTTCGTGTTCCCCATCAAGGAGTTCCGCAAGTTCGTCGGAGAACTCATCCGGAGGTTCGATGCCTGCTTCACTGGCTACGCGGAGTATTCCTGCTATTCTGGCATGGGCGTACTGAACGTAATAAACCGGATTCTCACTGGATTGTTTCCTGGCAAGATCAAGGTCGAAATCCATATGGGCTTCCGCTCTCCTTGTCAGGAAAAGGTACTTCGTGACATCAGCCGAGCCGGCGTCTCTGATAAGTTCCCTGAGTGTAACAAATTCACCTGATCTTGTTGACATTTTTATCCTTCTGCCATCCCTGACCAGTGTCACGAACTGATGGATAATAACTTTTAGCCGCTTTGAAACCTCCTCCATGCCAAGTAGACATTCCAGTGCGCTTGTTACGTCACGACTGGTATCCAGGTGATCCGCTCCGAAGATATCCACCATCAGATCATAATTTCTGGAGAACTTCTCGATATGGTAGGCAATATCCGGCATCCTGTAAGTATACGTTCCGTTATCCCGGACAATCACCCTGTCCTTCGGCCTGCGCAGTGATGTGAACCTGAGCCAGAGTTTCTCCGAGCCGTCTTCATCGCTATAGACAAGGCTTTTACCGTCAATTGTAACTCCGGACAGTCTTTCGATTGCTTCCGTCACAGCACCGGGTATCAGCTCGCTCTCCGCGAAATATCTGTCAAATTCAATGCCAAGAAGGGAAAGATCAGATCGTATCATCTCCATCGCTTTTTCTTCGGCGAAACCGATGAAGGTATCCCGGTCGCTTTCCCAGGTCAGTCCTGTTCCTCTTGAAGCCCTGAATGTAGTTTCCGTGATAACCCCCCTCGGGAATGTCTGATTCATCGCTTTGCGCGGAGGTGTACCTGACTGCGAGTGATTCACCAAGAAGGTTCATCTGCCTTCCGGCATCGTTGAAATAATACTCTCGGCTGACTCTCCATCCTACAGTTTCCAGGAGGCTGCTGATGGTTTCTCCTAGAACAGCCTGCCTGCAGTGGCCGACTGTAAGCGGACCAGTTGGATTTGAGCTGACGAATTCAACCAGAGCTTCTCTACCGTGTCCTGTATCCGGCAGAAGGGACTGAAGTCCTCCGAATGCCAGATGGAAAGCAACAGACGCAAGGTAATCATCTGAAAGCGTGAAATTGATAAATCCGGGGCCATCAACGTTGACGGCCGATACTCCCTCAAATCCGTCAGATGAGGCTTCAACTATTTTTGCAGCGATTGATAGAGGATTATTCCTGACGATGCTCGCGAGTTTCATTGCTGTCTGACATGAAAGGTCACCGAATTCAAGGTTATCCGATCTCGATACTACTGCTCGAAATTCATCCGGTATCAGTTTCCCCCAGAGGCTGCGGACAGAAGATTCCAGAATCCTTTCAAGTTCAGTCCTCAGAGCGGCTGGAGTCATCCGGCGGTTCCTCCGTATCATTGTATTCAATAGTTGGGACATCGCTCCAGAGCATTTCAAGATTGTAGTATTCCCTGATTTCGGGAAGGAATATGTGAATTACCAGATCAACGTAATCTACAAGTATCCAGCTGCCTTCATCGTAACCCTCAATATGGTGCTTTCTGAAGCCAGTTTTCCTTGCCGTTTCTTCTATATGATCAACAATCGCCCTTGCCTGTATCCTGTTCTCAGCGGTTGCAAGAATAAAAGCTTCCATCGTGAGTGGTACATCGCTCATGTCCAGGGCTACAACCTTGTAACCGTGACGCTGGTGAATAGCTTCTACAAAAGTCTCTAGAATGCTTTCGGACAAAAAACACCTCCATAGTGCTCGTGGGAATTATTCAATGGGAAAATCCTCATTCTCACCAAGACAAACGGTAACATCTATAAAAACGGGAGCATCCCCCTCAGGGACCTCCCATACAATGCAGTTTTCCGACCTGCCAAGGATATCAGTGATTATTCTCGCTGCCGACAAATCGGCAAGATGGGATATGATGATAGTCTCTTTGAATGGTTTTATATCGGTATTCGATGGGTCAAAAGGAGCAAGGATGATCGTTGAATCGGAAGAGGAGCCGAGTAGCTGTCGCTGTGTTCGAGTAGCCAGTCCGTCAATCGATGTTCCGTTAAGAACCATAACCCGAATCGTATCAGGAACGCAGACTTCAATGGCCGGTTCGTTCTCCTCCGTGAAGCCTGTTTCAACCGTCTCGTCGGCATTCTGAACATCCTGAACCGTTCCGGGAGGTGGTACGAGTATGGTCATTACAATGACGGCAACCGCCAGGCTTGCTATTACCCATCTCCATGGAAAACCTCTGCCTGCTATCATTATCTTAAGTTCTCCTCGCCGCTGAATAGTGGCTGAAGCCTGCTATAACTGTCCTCCAGGGAAGCAGAGATCACCCTTGTATCACCAGTGGTGGCCATGAAGTTCGTATCGCCGGACCATCTTGGAAGCATGTGCATATGCACATGCCCCTCAATTCCGGCCCCGGCACAGCTGCCAAGATTCCACCCTCCATTCATTCCCATGCAGTTCATGCCTTCCGCCAGCGCCTTTTCGCACTTCACCACAAGCCTGATCATAGTGTCAAGTTCCGAGCTGTTCAGGTCAGCGAAATCATTCGCATGCCTGAGAGGAACGATCATTAGATGACCATTGATGTACGGATATCTGTTCAGCACAATAAAAAAACCACCCTCACGGTGGAGTACATAATTCTCACTGTCCTTATCCATCTCGCTGCCTATTCTGCACAGAACGCATCCGTCTTCAGGTTTGGAATTAGTCACATATGCGCTTCTCCAGGGAGCAGCGAGGTGTTTCACAGTGTTCCTCTCCATCCCATGACAGAATAGGGTTCGATGATAGTGCCGGAAGGTACTGCAGTGTCTATAAGAACACTCCCATCGCCTACAATGCAGTTATCGCCGATGACCGTTTCGCCGGATAATCTTGCCGATCTTCCAATTGAAACTCCGGTGCCTATCTCAACAGAATCCTCTATCCACACCCCTCCGGGGTCCGGGATATTAACACCGCTGGTCATTTGAGCTTCAAGAACCTGTCTCCTGAGATTGTCGGTTGCGCAGGCAAGCTGTATACGATCATTCACACCTGAAACTTCTCTGTAATCCCCGGCGACTACCGCGATACACGGCATTCCCATGCTTACGGCAATGGAAACGGCATCGGTCAGGTAATATTCTCCCTGGTCGTTATCGGTCTTGATCTTCCTCAACAATTCGGAAAGGACGCGTCCATCAAATGACATGAGGCCTGTATTAATCTCACCTGTTTTCAGTTGCCGTGGCGTGCAGTCTCTGTCTTCCACTATTGCCGAGAGCATGTCACCGTCCCGTACTATCCTTCCGTATCCTGAAGGATCCGGCGGGAATGTTGAAAGCACAGCTATCGCCGCTCCTGCCTTCCTGCGAGCCTCCTCAAGCTCAGAAATAGTACTGCTTTTTATAAGTGGTACATCACCAAGAAGGACAGTTACGCTTCCAGACGTCATGTCTTTAAAACCACACGAAAGGGCATGTGCCGTTCCCAGCTGTTCAGCCTGAACTGCCCACGAAGCTCCCGCTTCCTCCAGAAGTGGAATTACACTCTCTTTGCCGTGGCCTACAACAACAACCGGGCTGTCAAGACCAGCTTTAAAAGCTTGCTTCACCACTCTTAAGACCATAGGCACACCGAGAACGGGATGGGCAACCTTTGGAAGAGGTGATTTCATCCTCTTTCCCTGGCCGGCGGCAAGAATGATGCAGGCTGTCATGTATCAAGCAATGATGGGCTGAGATTTCTATCGTCCGCAACCACTACTCTTGCTTTCGGTGGAGCTTCGGCATTATCCAGCCACACGTACTGCAGAATAATCGCCCTGTCACCGGTATGAACCAGTCTTGCAGCCGCGCCGTTAACACAGATTACTCCGCTTCCCTTCCTGCCCTCCATTACGTAAGTCTCAAATCTCGCACCGCTCTCTATGTCAGCCACCATCACTCTTTCGCCTGGAAGGATGCCGGACATATCAAGAAGATCACTGTCAATGGTTATCGAGCCAACATAATTGAGATCGGCCTCCGTTATTACCATTCTGTGTAACTTCGCGCCTAGAAAGCACCTATGCAAAATATATCCTCCTTCAAGAACCCTCAGGGGTTCAGGATCACGTTATCTATCAGTCGTGTATGGGTGAAATATACAGCAATGGCAAGAAGACCGGGGATGGTCAGGTCGCAAAGAACCTCCATCGTGCCCGAATCTACTACTTCCAGATATTGAATTTCAGCCAGAGGAGCCTCACGATAAACGATTTTCCGAACCGCGTTACATATCCGCTCTACGTTCTTCTCACCCTCTGAAACCAGTTCGACAGCCCTCGATAATCCTTTGAATATCGCGGCCGCCTGCTTCCTCTCCTCCGGAATGAGATAAGAATTCCTCGAACTCATCGCCAGGCCATCGGGTTCTCTGAAGATATCCCCGCCAAAGATATCAACTTCCATCCTTAGATCGTTTACCATTTTTTTAATAACCGCCAGCTGCTGAGCGTCCTTCTTCCCGAAGACGGCGATATCGGGACGCACAATTCCGAACAGAACCGCGCAAACAGTTGCGACCCCATCAAAATGCTCCGGCCTGTATTTTCCACAAAGGGTTTCGGTAAGGCCGGAAATGTGAATGAAGGTTGAAAACCCATCAGGATAGATTTCTTCGACCGATGGAAAAAATACACAGTGCGCACCCGCTTCTTCCAGTTTCATCAAGTCTTCATTAAACGTTCTCGGGTAAGATTCGAGATCTTCTCCGGGCCCGAACTGTGAAGGGTTAACGAATATCGATACTATCACTCTGTCAGCTTTTTCAAGAGCAAGCGAGACAAGACTGAGATGACCTTTGTGCAGCGCTCCCATCGTGGGGACAAATCCGATTGTCATCCCCGCTTTTCGCCACTCGCATACAAGCTTCCCCACCTGATTCGCCGTTTTCAGTACCGAAACGCAGTTCATCTTCGCCCGCCAAGTCTTGGAACAAAGCTTTCAACACCGCCCGTATGGTTTCCAATGGCCTCAACCAGACGGTTAAAATCCTCACCTTTATGTCTGAAATCGGCATGATCCGTGTTCACTACAAGCGTCGGGTGCTTTCTAGCCCTGAAGAAATAATCATTGTAAGCATCGGTCAGCTTTTCAAGATAGGAGCGGCTTATGTCACTCTCAAAGGATCTTCCGCGGCTGGAAATTCTTTTAAGAAGGGAATCGCAGGAACCCTGAAGGTATATCACTAGATCAGGTTGAGGAATATCAGCTGCCAGCAATGAACACAATTTTTCGTAAAGTACGAATTCATCATCCTGGAGATTTATGGAAGCGAATATTCTATCCTTCGCGAACATGTAGTCGGCAACGAATTTTTTACTGAAGAGATCAAGCTGGGCCAGTTTCTTCTGCTGTCCGTAACGGCTCAGCATAAAGAACAGCTGGGTCTGAAACGCCCAGGCTTTCCTGTTCCTGTAGAACCGTGAAAGAAATGGATTCTCTTCCACTTCCTCAAGAATTGTCACGGCTTTCCATTGGGATGCCAGCAGGTTGCATACTGTCGTTTTGCCTACTCCTATGGGACCTTCAACAACTACGTATCCAAAATCAGCCGTCAGCTGTGCACCTCCCAGAAGCAGCCTCTGTCAGGCATATCGTAGATACTGAATATCCTGCTTGTATCGGAGCAATTCTTCAAAAGTTCCTCGGGCGTAGCTTTCATCCCGGGAATATTTTTATGCCAGACTTCTGAAAGGGGTTCGAGTACGAATTTCCTTTTATGCAATCCCGGATGGGGTAGAATGAGATCCTTATCGTTTCGGGTGATGTTATCGAAGAAAAGCAGATCAATATCAAGCGTTCTGGAGGCGTTGTTCTTCCTTACCATAGAACCCATCAGGATCTCAGCCCCTCTGCAATCTCTCTGCAGTTCTTCCACAGTTCCATAAAAGTTTCCCGCAAGGACGCAATTTAAAAAGCTGTCACCTTCAACCCCTTCAAGTGGAGGTGTTTCGTAAACACCTGAAAGGCAGAATGATCCCATCTTTGAACGGGAAAGAAGAAAGCGGATGCCTTCAATAATATTCTTTACCCTGTCCTCCAGATTACTGCCCATTCCAAGCGCAAATTCAGCCATTTTCACCTCCCCCAATGGTAAATGAAGCAGATTCAAGCTTCAGGGAAACCGGCGGGAAAGACTTTGTGACGGTTACTTCCCAGAAACCATCTGGAAACTTCTTTCGAAGCAGGTTCAATATATCAGAGGTCAGTTCTTCAATGTAATCGTATTCGCTTTCCTCGAATCCTGCAAGAGCGTCGCATACATCAGAGTAATCAATCGACAGGCTTCCGGCAACCTCACCCGTCCAGACCGCGGTTACGGGAACATCCCTGGAGGATATCTTCTCATGGAGTTCCCTTCCCAGTTTCACCCGGAGGATGATATTTTTCAGATCAAGCCTGCCCTTCATTCGACTCCCTTTTAAGCCAAGCCTTTATTCTATGCCTGAAAAGCTCCTTCTGCTCAAGCCTTCCAATTGCCTGGTGTATGAGTTCTTCAGGTATCGTAAGCGCAAAACGGACATACTCTTCTCCGTACGTTCCGAATCCGCTTCCGGGTGTAACAACGATACCTGTATGGGTTATCAGCTTTCGTGTGAATCGCATGGATTGCGTGCCCCTGGGGAGTTTTACCCAGACGTAAAATGTTCCCGGAGATTCACAGACATCCCAGTCAAGCTTCTTCAGCCCTGCCACCAAAACTTCCCTGCGTCTGCTGTAGATACCGAAGTAA
Source organism: Candidatus Aegiribacteria sp. (assembly GCA_021108005.1). Classification (NCBI taxonomy): domain Bacteria; kingdom Pseudomonadati; genus Candidatus Aegiribacteria; species Candidatus Aegiribacteria sp. The sequence continues at coordinate 12,891 of JAIORS010000076.1, read as the reverse complement.
CCGGAGGTGTTGGAGTAAAGAGCTTTCTCAGCAGCCTTCTGAACCGCTGTGAATACACCCGAGTCAATGTTCTCCTTGGCACTCATGAAAGTCTTCACAAGATTCCTGCCGCCCGCCACGAACCCGACTCTCCATCCCGTCATGTTGAACGTTTTGGATAAACTGTGAAATTCAAGGCAGACATCTTCGGAGCCCGGAATCTGAAGGAACGATACCGGTGGCTTCCCGTCAAATCTTATATGGCTGTAGGAATTGTCACTAACAATAAGTACATCTTCACGCCTTGCCCATTCAACTATTTCCTTCATTTGATCAAGGGTAAGAACCGCTCCGGTGGGATTATTGGGATAGTTGAGGAAAATCAATCTGGTGCTGTCGATTACTTCGCTGGCAAAAGATGTAAGGTCAGGAACGAATCCATTCTCCCTGAGAAGCGGCAGGTCAACTGGAATCGCGTCCGCCAGTATTGCCGATGCCCTGTATACAGGATATCCCGGATTTGGTATCAGAACAACATCACCTGGATTGCAGAAGAAAATGGGAACATGAGCGATGCCCTCCTTGGTTCCGATGACGGCTCCCACATCCAGCCTTTCATCGATAGTTACTCCGAACTGTTCCCTCATCCAGTTTTTCACCGCATCCAGAAAGAAATCGCTTCCGGCTCCCTTTGGATACCTGTGGTAGATCGGTTCCGCAACAGCTTCCCGCGCTTCACGGACTATGTGGGAGGGTGTCGGCATATCCGGATCCCCGATACCAAAATCGATAAGCTCCATACCCTTCCTCAAAGCCGCTTCTTTCTGCCTGTCTATCTCCGCGAACAGGTACGGTGGAAGCATACTCAACCGCTCGGATGCGGAAATGACAACCCGCTTCCCCTTTTTCTTTTCTTTCAAATCAACCTCTTCCAGAATCCTGTAGTGTCCGAAGCAAATATCATATCTTTACAGGCTAATATATTAACTTGCTTTCCTCATCGTAAGACCTTGATTATCGTTCTCTTAAGGAAAAGAAATAGAAAATCACTGATTTGTGATTATAATTCTTTGTAGACTCTCCATACTGTTCATTTATATTCCGGAGGTAATCATGATAACCGCAAAGCTCATTATGCTCATGCTTTTTTCGCTGCAGCCCCCTGTAGCGGATATCATTCCCCATGAAATCACGACCCACGGCCATACCCGAATTGATAACTACTACTGGCTGAGGGATATCGAAAATCCTGCAGTCAGTGAATACCTTGAAGCGGAGAATGCCTATTCCGATTTCATGATGAGTGGATGTACACTGTTGATTGACACGCTGATTATGGAAATGCGGGAGAGAATAACGGAGGAAGACGCTTCGGTTCCCTACTTCAGCAACGGTTACTGGTACTGGTACGAATACCGCGAGGGTGATGAGTACAGTGTGAATATGAGAAGAAAACATCCCGACGGTGAAGCTGAAATACTGCTGGACGAAAATGTCCATGCGGCAGGAAGGGAATACTTCCAGGTCGAAGCTATGAGCGTAAGTCCGGACAATTCAATGCTCGCCTGGGCATTCGATACCACCGGCGGACACTGGAATACACTTATTTTTCAGGATATAGGGACAGGTCAGATTCTGGATAACATCCATAATGCTTCCGGTGACATCGCATGGGCAACTGATTCAAAAATGGTCTTTTACGGTCTGAATGACCCAAGGGGAAGAACAGACAGGATAATGCGAAGAACAATCGGATGCGATGATGAGATATGCGTGTACAGAGAGGACGATCCCACATTCTGGCCCGGAGTATGGAATTCTTATGACAGAAACTGGCTGGGTATATCAACTTCAAGTAAACTTGAATCCGAATGCTGGATACTTTCAGCGGCAACCCCCATGGATTCTTTCCGGTTGATACACCCCAGAACGGAGGAGTTTGAATACTACGTTGAACCCATCGGAAACACGTTTTATTTCCTCACCAACGCTGAAGGTGAAAACTATTCGGTTATGCAGGCTTCATCGGAATCGTTTTCAATGCCCGAATGGGAGACAATTGTACCTTACTCCGATAGCGTTCTGATAGAAGGAATTGACATTTTCGATGATATTCTAGCCGTTTCGGTAAGAACAGATGGTCTTAAGAAACTATACATCGTTGACAGAGAATCAGGTGAAGGACACTACGCTAATCTGGGAGATGAAGCTTCCATTATCTATACATCCAATAACTACGATTGCTCGGCCGACTCCGTAAGGCTCGCCTACTCATCCATGACAACTCCCTGGTCAACCATAGCCTACGATGTAGGCGCCGACACAATGCGTGTACTGAAGATGGAAGATGTTGGAGAACATTTCGACAGGTCATTGTATGAATCTCACAGGATAATGGCCCCTGCGGAAGACGGTACACTGATTCCCATCAGCCTTGTATACAGGACCGACCTCTTCCACGAAGGAGAGAATCCTCTCCTGATATACGGCTACGGAGCATACGGTTCCAGTTTGGACCCCATGTTCAGTTTTACAAGGCTCTCTCTACTTGACAGAGGTTTCGTTTACGCAATTGCCCACGTAAGAGGTGGAAGTGAAATGGGACGCTGGTGGTACAACCAGGGAAGGGTTCTGAACAAGATGAACACCTTCACCGATTTCATAGACTGCGCGGAATACCTAATCGAAGAGGGATATTGCGATACTGAAAAAGTATTCGCCATGGGTGAAAGCGCCGGCGGCCTTCTTATGGGAGCAATAATCAACCTCAGACCGGACCTATGGCGGGGTGTAGTAGCGGGAGTTCCCTTCGTTGACGCTCTGACCACAATGCTTGATCCGACTATTCCCCTCACAACTAACGAATACGACGAATGGGGGAATCCCGGGGAGAGTGAGGAGGCTTACTGGTATATACTCTCATACTCGCCCGTTGATAACCTTGATGCTGTTGATTACCCGGCCATCTACGTCTATACAGGCGTGAACGATGCTCAGGTTGGTTACTGGGAACCGACGAAATGGATAGCCGGTATCAGAAACCTGAATACCGGTTTCGATCCAGTCCTTCTCAGTGTGAAAATGGGAACCGGTCACGGCGGCGCCTCGGGACGATTCAGCTGGCTCCGTGATTATGCGGAAGAATACGCTTTCATTCTCGGGTTGCTGAGAGAGGAATAGCGGGAATCCAGAACATAAGTGAAGATTTCTGATAATGCACATTTGTATTGAAATGTATGGTATGTTTTGGTAATAATGCTTAAATGCAGGACATGACACTCTTTGTAAGGGAGCGCGCCAATGCGCGCTCCCTTATATCAAAAACCTAGAACGAAGTTTTAATCTGTCCCCATGTGGAACGGGAGAGTGCTGTAACGTCGATGCTCATCTCAACCACATAGTAGTGTGAGTCTTTATAGTAGGACCAGTAGAACGAATCGCGGATACTGTTGTAGCAGATTCCGTAAGAGCCGTCTACGGAGGAGACAGGCAGGACGGCGTATCCTAGAAAGCTTATTCCCGACCCGTTGTACTCCTGGAAACGCACCCATCCGGAGTTGTAGATGGTGTATGCAAGAACTGTGTTGCCGGAGAAGTTTGTAAAGTCGGTGAGCCCGCTCAAAAGTCGTGTTCCGCCTAATCCAGCACTAGCGTCGTACCATACGATACTTCCGGGGTTCTCATTCTGCATGCGGCCAAGGTACTGGTCGTAGGAGCCCGAGGCTCCCGTAGTCCTTGTCAGCCACAGGTAGTCATCCGAGGTTCTGGTGATGCCCCTGCTATCGTCTCCTGCTGGGTTGGAATAGGAACTCCATGTGGTCCATAGGCCTCTGAAAAGGTTCGAACTACTAAAGTCGGTGTTTGTCATGTTCGGCGGTGTCACGGTAGTACCCCACGGGCTTGAATTGCTCGAATGCAAATCTGAAGCGTAGAGCATGGTGTTCAGGTCGGTGTGACTCGCGAAGTAGAGCGCGTCTGTTGTGCCTCCGTCTATGAAGCCAATGCTATAGTTTCCACCGATAGACATGAATTCCAATCCAAATGCACGGTTGGCAAAAGTCCCGTCTATCTGCCAGGTATTCAGGAGAGTTGCGGTGTAAAGCGGAGGATCTGTCGGTTCGTCCCAGACCGCTCCACAATCAGGATTGCCGTCATACCCGAACGGACTTGCGAAATCGAAACTTCCTGAAGAGCCTTCCGTTGTCAATTCCAGGTTGGTGTTATCAGGTGCCTGGATATAGATGTCATCAAACGAGAATGCAACCAACGATATGATTACACATAAAACAAACGCTGTCTTCATTTCGAACTCCTTTACCATTCAATTCCTGGCAAATGGATGCCCCATGCATCCACTCATGAATTTGAATAATTAATAATAATAAAGATTGATTGTTCCGGCAATCCTTGTTATCAAGACCTCATATGCACATGGATGGTTCAGTCCTTGACATAGGTCTTCAGCCATTCCTGGGTTTCCCAGAGTACATGAAGAATGGATTCCCGTGCCCTGTAGCTGTGGCTTTCAAGCGGCAGCATGACAAGCCTGGCAACTCCCCCCAGTCCTTTCAGAGCCGCGAAGAACCGTTCGCTCTGCATCGGAAATGTTCCTGAATTACTGTCCGCGTCTCCGTGAATGAGGAGTATCGGTTCGTTGATCAAATCCGCGTTCATGAAGGGTGACATTTCGATGTATGTTTCCTTGGCTTCCCATAGTGATCTGTCCTCAGACTGGAAACCGAAGGGTGTCAGGGTTCTGTTGTACGCCCCGGTCCTTGCCAGTCCCGCCGCGAAAAGATCCGAATGGGCAAGGAGATTCGCAGTCATGAAGGCTCCATACGAATGCCCTCCGACAGCTATTCTGTCAGGATCAGCCACTCCCATTCCAACTACCTCGTCAACTGCTGCCTGAGCGCTCATGACAAGCTGCTCTATAAACGTATCGTTGGGCTGCTCGTCTCCTTCACCGACGATGGGCATGGCCGTATCGTCGAGCACCGCGTAGCCCTGTGTAAGCCATATTAAAGGTGACCACCAGCCGATATAATCGAACTTGCAGGGTGAACCTGAAATTTGACCTGCTGCTGAAGCCGAACCGTAGTTCTGTGGATAAGCCCACATCACCATGGGAAGAGGGCCGTCTGTAGCATCGTAACCCGGAGGCAGATAGAGTGTCGCTGAAAGATCAAGACCATCCTCACGTTTGTAAGTAATGAGTTCTTTATGCAAACCATCGAGAACCGTCACCGGATTGGAGTAAAACGTTACCTGTACTTCGGAATCATCCTCCATATCCCTGACGAAGTAATTGGGGTATTGATCAACTGCCTCCCGCCTGAAAAGGAATTCGGTGCATTCATCGTTTATGAATCTGGATGGACGTTCAAAGTACGGAGGTTGCGAATGAAAAAGCCTTTCGGTCTCCAGTGTATTCAGATCCAGCCTGTCAAGAAAAGGCCTGTCTCCCTCCGGTGAAGCACCATCACCCGCAAGATATATGTAACCACCATCGGGGGATATAGCAAGTACGCTTTTTCCCCTGCTGTTGAGGTGTGTTATCGGGATTCCAGGATCACTGTACCTGTCCTCCCATGAACGGTCAACAAGCAGCTCAGCATTGGAATTCGGCCGTCCCGGTCTTACTCTCCAGGACTTCTGGTTCCTTGTGGGCCACCACCATTCTGAAACGATGGCAAGTGAATCGTTCCCCCACTCAATACCACCGAATCTGCTCCGGAGGCTTTGAAGCTCTTCCGGTTCCGAATCAAAGGGAGCGTCAAGCATGAAAACCCTGTCCCTGAGTTCAGCTTCAGCCCCGGCATCTCCCCCATCAAGCGCTTCTACCCAGGTGAGCGTGGCATCGGTATCGCTCCTCCAGTTTACGTTTCTTGGTCCTTCGAATGTACTTCCTGTGGCTATTGGAATCGCATCCCTTACGGGAAAATCGGCAACTTCGTAAACGGTGTTTCCCTCAAGATCCCAGATTTCAATGAGTTCAGGGAATCGTCCGGCGGTAACCATATAGGAGAAAGGTCTCATTAGCTGTGAAACCATAATGTACTCAGCATCAGGCGATGGGGAATAGTACCAGATAATACCCGGGTTTCCGACTTCATCGATGCTGCCATCCATCCGGACAACTGACAATTGCGAAGTAAGGTAGTATTCGAAGAGATCCTCATCGTAAGGGTTTTCCAGAATGTCCTGATAGGTTCTTGCCGGCGATTCTTCCCCGGTTGTCTCCTGAATGACAGGACCCGAAGGAACAGGACTCTCAGAAGGGGATTCTCCATGATCTTCGGGAATGATGCAGCAGAGTATACCGGAACCGTCCGAAAGCCATTCCGGCCATTCGCTGGCGGTGAGACTGACCACCGGCCCGGTGAGTCTCTCCGCTTCAGCCGACTCGGCATCGATTATCCACAGCTCAACCCCAGCCGGGGTTTCGTTGGTGAAAGCAATTCTTGAGCCATCAGGCGACCAGCTTGTGCTGAGTATCTGCGGGTTTTCCGGCAGGCCGTGTATTTCTACTGTCTCAAGCCCAGGATATCTCAACAAGGACAGATCAACGAACTTTCTACTACGGGTCGGAGCATATGTTTGTGGGCTGAACCGCATACCCGCGAGTTTCAGTTCGTCCTGCGCGAGTTCTGCAATTGAGGGATATGCCTGAGGAAATCGAAGAAGCCAGTTATGGAAATCGGGAGAAACGCTGGTCCGTGGAGCCCACTGAACATCAACTATGTCGATGAGCACCTGGTCAGGTTCCATATAGCCGGACGATGCGAATTCATCCGCGCCGAACAGGGCGATAATCGCTGCAACTGATAAAAGCATGAGATACCCTTTCTGAATAGCTGTAAAGCCATGAATACAGTGATTTTCAGAATAATATACAACGATTTCCAAAATCCTCAGAATAATTACTTGCGAACGGGATGGTGACAATACTTGCAGGACTGCTTATAGTAAACGTATGATTACCGGATACGATCCTTCCACAAAAACGTTCAAAACGGGCATCGGGAACCTTATCGATTATGGAAGGCTTCCCGATACTCTTATTCCTTCGGAAAATCCCCTTAGTATTCATGAAAGACAGAGGGTTCACACCGCGTTCCAGAGGGAGCAGGTAAAGAAAGGCTGGCAAAAGGAAATATCAGTCAGCCTTGAGCTCAACTTCGGTGGTATCCGGTTCGTTATCAGGGGGCGGATGGATCTCCTTCTGGAATCGGACGGCTCAACGGAAATTGTGGAAGTTAAAACAATCCGAGGCAAACCTGAATTCACAGATCCTGTGCATAGCAGAACCAACAACGCCCTCCAGCTGTATTTCTACGCTAAAGCCTTCTCAATTGAGAAGGATTTTCCGATTGAAGAGATCAGGCTCAGCCTTGCGTATTTATCCATGGACAGAAAAAGTCGAGCTGTATATCCCTTCCCGGTAAGTTTCAAGGATGGCAGGCTTGACGAACTCTGGCACAATCTGCTCACAGATGTTTCAGAACACATTACAAATGAAGACATCCGTAAAAACACGCAGATTGCAGCCCTGGGAAATTTCAAATTCCCCTATAATTCACTGAGACCCGGTCAGGAGGAAGTGTTAAACGAAGTTGGAAGCTGCATTGATAACAAGGGTTATCTCATGCTGCAGGCACCAACAGGAACCGGAAAGACAGCAGCTGTAATAACCGGGGCAATAAGAAAAACCATACCGGAAAGAGCTGCGCTCTTTTTCCTTACAGCCAAGAATACACATAAGCAGATAGTCGAAGATACACTCAGACTCATAATCGATAAAGGAGTACCACTGCGTGGGATATTCATCACGGCAAAGTCCGGAATCTGCCACAGGGGCAGGTCACGCTGCTTTGCTGACGACTGCCCTTACGCCGCGGATTTTAGAAAAAAAATCCACAGTTCAGGAATTATTAAGAACCTGCTTGACCTTCAGATCATCAACCCTGATGTACTTAAGGATAAAGCCCGCCGTGCTGAAGTATGTGCCTTCGAACTGGGGCTTTACCTTTCCACGCAATGCGATATTGTTGTCTGCGATTACAACTATGTATTCGATCCACACGTATTCCTGAAACGATTCTTCCTTGAAAGAAACACTTCGGAAATGTGCTGCCTTCTTATAGACGAGGCCGCGAACCTTCCATCAAGAGCAAGAGATTACTATTCCCCGCAAATAAAACTTTCCTGGATAACGGAGCTTCTTGAGGATTCCAGATGCCCCCCTGCCATAAAAAAACTGCTTGATCCATGGATTGATGGATTCGGGGAATGGATTGCTCTTCTGGAAAACTCAGACGATAACGAAATTGAGATTCCTCCCGATACGAACACTCCCTTGAATAAAGATAAGTTATTCACCCATATGTATGAATTACGGGATCCTCCCGAAACACTGCGGGAACTGTTTAAAGCGGTCATTGATTTCTCAAAATTGTCAGGGGTTTCAGACAACAGGTATCACCTTCTTTTCCGACTCGAGAAAGGCGATTACATAATTCAGTGGTTCTGTACCGATCCTTCGGGATTCCTGTGGGACAGGCTTGAAAGCTGCCTTAGCGCAATAGCTTTTTCCGCCACACTGACCCCCTTCGAGCATTTCAGATATCTACTGGGATTTCCCGGCGGAGGCGAAACTGTTTCAAAGAGCATCGCGTGGCCGTTTCCCAGGGAGAATCTGGGAGTATGGATAATCCCTGAAATAGATACAAGGTACAAAGACAGAAGAGAATCATCATCTCTTCTAAGGGACAGAATTAGTGAAATTTACCTTGCAATACCCGGCACCTGGCTGGTGTTCTTCCCTTCCTATATCTACCTTGAACAGATCTCCGGCCTTTTTGAGAACAGCGATATTCCGCTTCTCATCCAGACACCCGGCATGAGCCGCGAAGAAAGAGGAACATTCATCGACCGTATAGAGTCTGAAAACCAGCTTGTTATGACCGTTTCGGGTGGTGTTTTCTCAGAGGGAATCGATCTTCATTCGGAGAACATTCTCGGAGCAATCGTTATAGGACCATCGCTTCCCGGTATGAACCTCCGTATGAAATTACTATCTGAAAGTTACTCCAACCTTGGCAGAGATGCCTTTATTCACACCTGGGCAATACCTGGCATGGTCCGTGTAATCCAGGCAGCTGGAAGGCTCATTAGAAACGGAAGAGAGCGTAAAGCCCTTATTCTTATCGGAAGAAGGTTCACGAAATACCCTTATTTGGGTCTGTTGCCCGAACACTGGTTCGTAAACGGATCGATACAGCTTATCTCAGGCGGGATCAGCAGAATTAAGGAATTTTTTAATGAAAGGGCGACGCGCAAGCGCCGCCCTGGTTTATCTTCGCTGTAATGAAATTACTGAGTTACCTCTTCAGCAGGTGCTTCTTCAGCAGGTGCATCTTCAACAGGTGCATCTTCAACAGGTGCATCTTCAACAGGTGCGTCTTCAACTACTTCTTCTAAAGCTTCCTCAGCTTCTTCCATAACCTCCGCAGCTTCTTCCATGGCCTCTTCGGCTTCTTCCATGGCTTCTTCTGCAGCCTCTTCGGCAGCTTCTATTGCTTCTTCGGCAGCTTCCGGGACATCTGGTGTCTCTTCAGCCTGTTCTCCGCAGCCGGCGGCAAGTACAAGAATGAAAGCGGTAAGTATTCCGGTTATCAAATACTTCATTTTAGCTCCTTTCGGGATTTTTAACTAGCACAATATCGAATCTGACGGAGAAAGTATCTCCCTAATGCAAGCGCAATAAATAAGGCAACTTTTTATGCATGTCAAGAACAGACATCCTTTTAGAACAACTCTAAGTGCAACTGTATTGAATTTCCACAGGAAATCAGGTTCAACTGAACAGGGACATGACCTTTAATGTGTTTTTGAAGTGAACCTTGACAACTTCATCAAGAATATCCGCTCCGAACTCATTAACGAATTTCCTTGCTATCGTATCGGTCTGATGTCCGGATCCGGAAATCGCTTTGATCCCGAATTTTCCGGAGATCTTATCCAGGCCATTCAGGTATGCATCCCTGGCAAGTATGGAAGCCGCCGCTACTGCAGGATCCGACTCCCCCCTGATCCGGAGGTCAAGCCTGTAGTCTCCTTCAGGAAGAAGATGCGAAATGCGCTTTTCATCACAAAACTTGTCTACGATAACGCATTGAGGCATTGGATTCATTTTTAGAAGTTCCCTGATAGCCTCTGCATGACATTCGGCCAGCAGATCAAGGCTGTTTTTTCCTATTTTCGAAAGCTTATTGAACCTGGTGTTGTAATCCAAAGGAGAAACGGATACAATTGAGAAAAAACCATCCGAAGTATCTTTTATCGTTCTTGCATATTTACTAACTGTATCATTACTCAGCACCTTGGAATCGGTAATGCCTATATTCCGATACGTTTCAGCACGCTGGCGATTTACATAGACTGCAGCCACTGTCAGCGGTCCAATGTAATCACCTTTCCCCGCTTCGTCAGAACCGGTCCAGGTACCGCCAGGCATTTCCGTATCATCCGATATCAGAATTCCTTTTATTTCTTGAGAGAACCGATTGTCTCCGCCACCAGGAACCACTGAAAATCCCTTTTTCTTCGAGTAATAAAAATTTATTCCACAAATTCTGCTGTTATCACTGAAGGTTATCCGAATACCGTTGGACAGTACTCTTCTGTTCGCAGCGGTAATCCCTGATTTCTCAAGTCTTCCAACTGCTTCATCAATCCTGCGGTCGAGTTCTCCTCCGGGAATCACTGGGCTTCAACTAAATATGTCTCGAAACCCGGGTTTTCAACTTCAATCGGAGTCCCGACTGAGTAATCCTTAAGAACACATACTATTTCACCAATTACAATAGCGCTGCGCATAAGAACAGGCATATGTCGTTCATCGTCTGTAAGCCAGACCCATATCTCCCCCTGCTGATCGAAAAGACCCTGAGACTGCAGGGTGGGCTGAACCATGATGCAGTCGAATTCTCCTGCAGGTACCCTTATGTGATCCCTTTCGTGAACGGTTATCTCGAGGGGGTAATTCTCGTTATCTATGTGACTGTCTATGTAGTAAGTATCCCCAACCTCAAGCGGAAGTGTTCTGGCGAAATATAGGCAGCTCAGGACGTCCAGAGCGTGCGGGGGGATCTCCATCTCCATAAGTGAAGAATCGGTCTCTTCAGGATAGTAGACCATCCCGGCATCCTGATCGAAAAAAACTTCCTCCTGATATTTAAAATCGCCCTCACTCAGGTTCTTCGAAAAATAGAGGGTATGGAACTGGACTATGTCAAGTAGAGCTTCATTGACATCGATAACTTCGAAGAAGGTACTGAATGCGGGGTTGGACCTGGCAGTTGCTGATATTCTGTATGCCATAAGCCCCTCGTATTGCTCCGGCCCGGTTACAGCCAGAACTGCTGTTCCCGCTTTGATAATACCGTATTCAACGCTGAACTCCAGCCTCTCTCCCGGGCCGAAAGCGCTGTTTTCAACGTATCTCGGCAGATATTCCACAAAGGAGGCTTCGGTTTCCAGGGAATCCGCACATAATAAACTCATCACAATAAGAAATGCTGTCATATCAACCTGCTTTCTACTTTACTGATGATACCTGCGAGAAGAGATCTTGTTCCCTCTTATCAATTCCGTAAGGGCAAGATTCCATGTCTCGGCAATTACGGGATAACTGAGACTGTCTATGCAGTTCCTCCTGGCTTTCCTGCCCATTCTCATGGCAAGAGAAGGATTCCTTATCAGATATTCCGCCTGGGAAGCAAGCTGTCTGGAATTCCCAGGAGAATGAAAAAAACCTGTTCTGCCATCCTTCACAAGGTCCAGAAGCCCATTTGTGGCTGCCGCCAGCAGGGGCAGTCCTGAACTCATCATTTCCATTCCCGCTCTTGAGACAACTTCACTTCCAAGGCTCGTAACAACGCCAATTGTTCCCCTTGCGATGATATCCCTTACATTCTCAACTTTTCCGGATAAAGTGATCCTGTTCTCCACTCCTAAAGTTTTCGCGAATGTCTGAAGTTCTTCTATTGACTGCTGGCTTGGAGCCCCGGCTATTACGGCCTTAACATTTCCCGGAAGCAGCTTCAGAGCCTTTATCAGTGTCCTGTGTCCCTTTATGGGGCTGAGCCTGCCGATTGAAACAAGAAGAGGTTCAGATATCTCCCTGCCCTCACTGAAGGAGTACAAATCAGTATCCACAGGGTGGGGTATTACCGAAACGGGTCCCTCCCTTTCTCCGATATAGCCCTTTTCTATCATGAAGGAGGAAGGAAATACGACAAGATCTGTCTTTCTGTCCACCATCTTCCAGGTTTTTCCTGAACGCGGTTTCCTGATATCGCATCTTATCCTGACCATTGGAACGTTACCGGCAACCATCGCGGAAGCCGTCTGACCGTCAGCCCGGGTTGTACAGATCACATCCGGCGCGAAACCCCTGATCAGTTTCTTAAAGGGCAAAAGACCGGTAACGAAGGCCGATTTCTGAAGGTTCAGATCTGTACATTCAAGGCCCTGCCTGGCTGCAGCCCTCGCAACGGGGCCGTCAGGAGCAGCCTGAACGGCAACTGTATGTCCCGTTTCAGCCATCATCCCGGCAAGGGCGATTCCGCCTGCAGCCGAAGCGTCAACACCTATGCAGTTGATGGTAACAAGAATTCTCAATCGAACTCCAATGGTTTTCTCTTAAGTGTTTCTCATTTATAGTTCTGTAATCATAGCTGCAATATACCAAAGGAAAGGGCACACATGAACAGCTTCTCCCCGTCAGAAAGAATGAGCGCAATAAAAATGCCTCCCATAGCGGAAATCATGGCCAGGGTTTCTGAGCTTAAGTCGTCAGGAAGAAGAATTTACAACATGGCTCAGGCGGTTGGATCAATACTGAGA
>JAIORS010000075.1 GCA_021108005.1 Candidatus Aegiribacteria sp. | reverse complement strand
GAGATATTCATCCCTGTACCGGCGGAAGATATCCGCCATCTCTATCATGATTCGTTAGATCAGGGCAGTTCATTCATGATGTCGTCAAGGTGTTGTCTGGCTTTCTCCCGGGCCACACCTGTCAGGTGTGTATAGATCGAGGTTGTCGCGGGGCTGTTGTGCCCCAGATTTGTCTGGATCTGCCGCAGATTGACACCAACCTCAAGCAGATGAGTTGCGTATGAGTGACGTAGGGTATGCACATGAGCCTTCTTGCGGATACCGCTGGACTTCAGGGCTTCCCTGAAGGCAGCCTGTACGACTTCTTTTGAAAACGGCTCGTTGAAGGGCCTCGAAAGATCATACCTGCCGGCCCGTCCTCTACCGACCCTGGGGAAGATCCAGATCTCATTCTTGTGCATTACCCAGAACTCACGCAGTAATTGAAGAGTACGTTTGGGCAGTGGCACATAACGATCCTTGCCGCCTTTTCCATTACGTACATGGATGACCATTCTCGCGCTGTCGATATCGCATACCTGCAGCCTGGTGCCTTCCTGAAGGCGTAATCCCATGGAATAGATCGTCTCAAGGCATACCCGATACCGGAAATATCTGACATTCCCCATGATGGTCATGACTTCCCTGCGGGTGAGAATAACCGGCAGCTTCTTCTCTCGGGCTGGACGTATAATACCGATGATCGACCAGTCCCTCTTGAGCGTCTGCTCCCAGAAGAACTTGATGCCGCAGATCGCTATCGTGTATGTGGGTCTGGCCCACTTCTTCTCGTTCTTCACGTGAAGGAAGTACGAGCGAATCTCTTCCTCGTCGATCTGGTCAGGTGACTTGTCGCAGTATTCCGACAAATGTCGAACTGCACGAACATATGCTTCCTGCGTTCTCTCGCTCATCCCGGCAAGCTGGAGATCCTCGATCATCCTCTGTCTTAATGCTGTCATGGCATCCTTCCTGGTTACGGAACGCTTGATTACGTTCCTTACAGGAAGTATGCTCTGTCGAAGGAATTTATATGATTGGTAATCTGCGCTGCG
>JAIORS010000074.1 GCA_021108005.1 Candidatus Aegiribacteria sp. | reverse complement strand
CGTTACACAACCTGCCGGGAGTTTTCACACCAGATCTGTGAACGTTTGCATAACATCCTGAATAACCTGCACTACCATCACTGAGACCCGTACCTGGTCGGTTGTGCCAGGTTCATTCAGTGGTTATGCGCTCCTTTATCCCCAAAAACAGCAATATGGATCCTCACCAATTTCATTCAATATATCCTGAAGAGATTTCGTATCAGAGAGAGGATCATACCTGTGCCATTTCAGGTCAGCGCGCATCCAATAGAGTTTCCAATTTTTTTTGCTTTTTACAAAAGTAGCTTTAGCAACTGAAATTTCCTGGGTGATATCCGGTTGCTTCCATCTCGGTCTAATTTCAAAAATCTCAAAGCTTTGTCCTGTGATGCGATAGCCTATGTCCAGTTCTGGTCTGATGTGTTCTTCGGGTCTGCGTGACTCCACGAACTCCATTATTTGCTTCTCTACATCCGATAGCGGTGATACAGATAAGCCCTTTCCTTCTGCTCGCTTGCTAAGTTCAACCCAAGAAAGCATCCCAAGTCCAGAAGCAAGCTCAGTATTCATATTTGCCCAGCGAGAACACCATTCGTCGAGATCATAGTATTGGCTTAACTGCCTGAGAAATGCAGGCTTTATCTCCGATAAGTTGCCTTCTTCAATAGCACGGATTCGGTATTGGGGAATTTTGGTTTTTCCAGAAACATCCTTGAGTGTTTGATTGCCGATTTCACGGGCATTCCGGAAAGTTCTCGTTATAGACTGCATACGAATCGAATCTTCTGGATTGATATTGTTTAGAACAAGCATTTCCTTGGCGGGATAAGGCATTACATCCAGCATCAGTTCGAGCAGATGCTTGACTTCATTATCACTCAAGATTTTCGTTTCTTTCAGTATTGTCATATTTTCAAGTTCTCCGGTTCGTATTTACGCATAACATCCTGAATAACCTGCACAAGTATTACTGAAGACAACAACAAAGCGCTTGTGCCAGGTTCATTCAGTGGTTAAGCATTTATTTTCTCAATCATTTAGATTCTTTACCGTGAAAGACCTATTGCAAAAGTCTTCTCTATAGATACCAAAATAACCGTTGTCATTAAAAATCAACATTGGATATGCAGAATTATCACTGGCCTCTGCGTAGAGAGTTACTCGCCTTAGGAGTTCTCCATCCATTGAAATTACATCCCAATACTCCGTTGATCGAGTGCCAGACCTTCTTGCCCATATTTCATCACCAAGGATCTCTAGTCTTGTAACATACGGATGCAATTCAGGGTAATTCAAAAAGATCCGACCTAGACATTCCCCTTGAGGGTGATAATAAAAGAAGGTAATCAATGCTTCTGGAATCCAGTACTCATCATGGTCATATTCTAATCTTAGAGAAGAGTCAAACTGAATAATCTTGATCTCATCTCCCGCAGGACTATAAACCTTAATAATGTATTCTTCCTCGCCATAATCAGATATGTATACATTACCATCTGCATCGACCGCATGAACGGAATATTTATCTGTTAGGTCTAAGTTCTTCTCGCTATATATGCTACGCTCAAGTTCATCGGTAAAGAAATGGTTTCTAAAAGTAGCAATTTCCTCACCTGTATACATATTGATAGAGAATATTCTGTATCCAGCGCCTTTGGGCTGACTGTAGCTATATCCTAACTCCTTGATTACGGCAACTGAATCTGTACCTGGTTGAATTGAATACGGCAAAACCCAAGATCTAAAGATACTATTTATCTGATTCCCAAGAGAATCATATACCACTATGCTTAAACTGTCTATATCATATTCCAAGTAGTCACCTGAGTTAAGAGAAGACAAGGCATACGGGGAGAAGTATTCATCATTTGTAAATCTTCTACCATATGGATGATACATAAACCATTCTCTATTGCGCCGTTGGAATACTGTTCCTTCTGGCAACTCTATTGCATTGCAAGTTGTAACTAATCTCATTCCATTTGGATAGTCTGAAATCCACCCTCTTCCTTCCGCAAGAACAAGGGAATCCGAGCCTAATAAAGAATTACCATATACATATGGTGAAACTAAATCACCAATTGTAATAGTATCAGAGAAAACTAAAGTACTTACTTGCCTTGAACTAGATTCATTGTAATTATTGCAACCAATGTTGATTCCAGATAATGTTAGCAGGCCAAGAATAAATCCAATTCTTGCGATTCTCAAGTAAGATTCTCCTTCGGTTGTATGCTTAACGCTCTAAATCAGCAGACTGCATTTACAGTGATATTGTTTTGAGAAAACCGCAGTTCTGCTGCATTTTGTTGTTGAACTAAGCGCCGCTCCGCAGCGCAGTTACCAACACATTAATCTTCAGATATTAAGCATACTTCCTGAAGGCAGCGCAATCAAGCGTTGTCGTAAACAGGAGGAAGCACCATGACAGCACTTCGGAAGAGAATGATCGAGGATATGCAACTCGCCGGGTTGAATCCAAGAACGCAGGAATGCTATGCTCGATCTGTTAGGCAACTTGCTGAATACTACGGAAAATCACCTGACAAAATTGATGAAAAAGAGATTCGGGCATACTTTCTCTATGTGAAGAATGAGAAGAAGTGGGCACGAGCTACCTGTACGATCGCAATCTGCGGTATCAAGTACTTTTGGGAAAAGACGTTGAAAAAGGATTGGTCAATTCTGGGGTTGGTGCGTCCAGCGCGTGAGAAAAGGCTGCCGGTAATCCTCTCTCGCAAAGAAGTTATCACCATAATGAAGAATGTGAGGTTCTTTCGTTATCGGGCATGTCTTGAAACAATCTACTCTCTGGGATTGCGTGTTGGTGAGGGCACCAGATTGCAGATTTGTGATATAGACAGTGCCCGGATGGTTGTTCATGTGCGCAACGGCAAGGGCGGTAAGGACCGCTATGTGCCATTACCTAAACGAACTCTTAAACTTCTGCGTGAATTTTGGCAGATCCACCGGAATGAAGAGTGGCTGTTTCCCAGGGTTGGCCGAGGTTGTCACGGCAACTACAACCGCCCAGATCCGATCAATGAGCCATTCTCAATAACGGTTGTACAGATGGCCTTCAAAGAAGCCCTTCTTGCCAGTGGTATCCGTAAAAAGGCACAGGTGCATTCCCTTCGTCACAGCTACGCAACCCATCTTCTTGAGTCTGGCGTTAACCTGCGACAGATTCAGACAAATCTGGGACACAACAGCCCGGCAACCACAGCTATCTACACACATCTAACTGGTATTGCACAAGAGAAAGCCAGAGTAAATCTGGATGAGATCATGAATGAACTACCCTGATTTGAAGAATCATGATCGAGATGGCGGAGATATTCCGCCAGCACAAAGAGGAGTATCTGAGTAAATACGGTGACAGGATTCTACCGAGTCACAGAAAAGCGATTGATGATATCATCGCTTGTCGCACACCAGCACTCGGTGGAAGTCTCTATACCTGCTCCTGTGGAAAAACTGAACGGTACAGTTACCATTCCTGTGGTAACCGGCACTGTC
>JAIORS010000073.1 GCA_021108005.1 Candidatus Aegiribacteria sp. | reverse complement strand
ATCCACAAACAGATTTTCCGCCAAATAGATGCAATAAGGCGGCGCTTTGTACAAACTGCGGGACTGCCCTTCAACGAGATCCTTTCGACTGAAACCATCCTCAATATTATGGATGAAGAAGTAGACGCCTATCGAGATCGTATATTTTCCCCTCTAATCACCCTATCTGCCTTCTTGTCTCAGGTACTCAGTTCAGATCATTCCTGCAATAATGCAGTAGCGAAGGTGATTGCGGAAAGAGTGGCGCAAGGCGAGGCGCCCTGCTCATCAAACAACAAATCTTATTGCAAAGCCAGATTGCGCCTGCCTATACGACTTGTCATGCGACTGGTGCGTGAGACTGGGAAATTACTGCATCTACAGTCTGAAGAGGGTTGGAAATGGAAAGGTCGCTTTAGTTAAGCTTGTAGATGGAACGACAGTATCAATGCCAGATACCCCTGAAAACCAGGAGACATATCCACAGCCTGAAGGGCAGAAAGAAGGCGTAGGCTTTCCAATCGCCCGTCTCGTCGCTATAATCTCATTATCTTGTGGAGCAGTCCTTGACGTAGCGATTGGACCTTACAAGGGAAAGGAAACTGGAGAACATGCTCTGTTGCGCCAGATATTGGGCAGCATATCCCTAGGCGATATTATATTGGGAGATCGTTACTATTGTTCGTATTTCTTGATTGCCATGCTACAGCGATTGGGCGCGGACGCGGTCTTCCAGATCCATGCCCGCCGTAAAAGCGATTTCCGCCGAGGTAAGAAGCTTGGCAAAAACGATCACATCATTATATGGAAAAAGCCAAAACAACGACCGAACCCGGATGAATGAGTCCATGTACTGCCAGATGCCTGACCTGTTGACAATACGCGAGATCAAAATCAATGGAAAAATCATTACTACCACCCTCCTTAACCCAAAAGAAGTTACAAGAAAGGAGATCGGTGAACTTTACACGAAACGGTGGTTGATCGAAGTGGACTTCAGGTTCATCAAAACAGTTCTCCAGATGGATATTTTGAGGTGCAAAACACCTGACATGGTTTGTAAGGAAATCTGGGTGCATTTGCTGGCGTATAATCTGATCCGAACGGTCATGGCGCAAGCGGCGCATCGTTATAATCTTCCACCGCGGACATTGAGTTTCAAAGGCACGTTACAGCAGTTAAATGCACTTAAGGATACGATTCTGTGCGCTGACGAAAAGTCACTGCCCGACCTGTATGAACATCTTCTGAAAGCCATTTCTTGCCATCGTGTTGGGGGTAGGCCCGGACGCAGTGAACCGCGTGCCGTCAAACGTCGACGTAAACCCTA
>JAIORS010000072.1 GCA_021108005.1 Candidatus Aegiribacteria sp. | reverse complement strand
CGTGTATCTACAATGTAGATACGGAGGATATATGAAGACAACAGTAAAAAAGTGGGGAAACAGCTTGGCTATTCGAATACCAAAGGTGATATCGAAAGAGCTGAGCATTGAGTACGACACAGAAGTGGAGATAATAACCAAGGATGGCTCTCTGATACTTAGTCCTCGACCCAGTTACTTGTTAAAGGATCTTCTTGCACAGGTGAGCCAGGAGAATCTTCACGAAGAGATTAAAACCGGTGATCGAACAGGCAGAGAAGAATGGTAGGATCAGAAGTATCTCCCGACCGGGGAGACATTGTCTGGCTGTCCTTTGATCCGCAGACTGGACATGAACAGAAAGGTAGAAGACCGGCAATAGTTCTTTCCCCTAAGGCATACAATCAGAAAGTGGGATTGGCATTAATGTGCCCTGTCACGAACAGGATTAAAGGTTATCCCTTCGAAGTCAGACTTCCTGATAGATGTGAGGTTCTCGGAGTTGTGCTTTCTGATCAGGTAAAAAGCCTTGACTGGAGGGCAAGGAGCTCTGAAATTGTCTGCAGTGTCTCAGATGAAATCGTTTCAGAAGTACTTGGGAAATTAAAAACACTTCTAACACACCCGGAAAAATAGCGTAAAACTGCTTTCTGAAATTACATGTCTCAGCATTGATTATCTGGTTGGCGTTCGATGGTTCGGTACCACTTTCCAAATACATAGGACCGCCCAGAGTGTTTACATACTAGAGTGTGATCACTATTTTCACAATGTAAAGTACCATTTACGAGGAGTTGAGTATGGATGAAATTGATGTCAGGAAACTCATTGACGTCTGTCGCAAATATAAAGTAAGCAAAGTGTCATTATTCGGTTCCTTTGCTCGTGGGGATGCCGGACCAGATAGTGATATTGATCTGCTGATCACCTTCAGTGATCGGGTTGGTTTTCTTACGCTTGCCAAACTGGAACGAGAACTTTCAGAGGTATTGCACAGAGTAGTTGATCTTCTGACGGAGCAGTCAATCAGTCCATATCTCAGAGACCAGATACTCAGTGAACAAAAGGTTATTTATGAAGAAGCGGGGTGACCGGGTATACCTTCAGCACATTCTGGATTCCATAGCGAAGATAGAGTGTTACCTGCATGAAGTAGATGAAAATGAATTCAAGAGTTCCGATCTGCTCCAGGATGGTGTCATCAGGCAGATACAGATAATAGGAGAGGCTTCTAAGCGTGTTTCTTCAGATCTATGCGTTCGGTATCAACACATCCCCTGGCGGGATATGGCAGCAATGCGCAACAAACTTGTTCATGATTACTTTGGAATTGATACCGGTATGGTGTGGATCACTGCTACCTGTGATCTGCCGGAACTCAAGGAACTTATTACACAAGTCATCTCAGAACTGCCAGTATAACCCAGTCCGGAGCATAGAACCCCCCTGCAGTTATTAGTA
>JAIORS010000071.1 GCA_021108005.1 Candidatus Aegiribacteria sp. | reverse complement strand
GTTGATATTCATCTGGTGCCGATTCTCCCATGGGCCAGCAGATCAATAAACGAACGTTTTGAATGAGCTGCTGTGATAGCGTGGCCTATAAATGGTAAAGTCAGCTCGATTCGATTGTTCTGAATCCTATCAATTTTTTCATCTTATTGATCCATACCTGGCAGATCACCAAAAAATACTTTGGGGTAATCTTCAGGGTTTCTATCAAAACAGATAAACCTATCATGTATTATTATTGTATTCCAGCTTTGGGAGCGTAGACCTGCATCCAGTGCTGCTGAAAACAAATGTGACCCGCTTAGATCATAAACATCAAAATATGGGGTTTGTGTAGTACCCTTTGATACCCACAAGCGATCCATGCTGTCAACAAACAAGCCACTGATTGCAAATTCATCGGGATTTGGATTCCAACCTATCGCACTGGCCGACAGTCCCTGGCTACTCATCCTCCTATCGATCTGTTCTATTTCTGCATTGATGTCTTCCTGAGTTCTTCTTTCTGGCTGGAAGTCCTCATCAATGTAGGTGAAGAGTTCTTCACCATCTCTGGACCATGATGTAAATGAGTAAACATCTGGTGAAATTTGAGAAGTAAACACATTACCGTTGACAGAAGCAGCAAACAGAACTGCATTATTGTCACTTGAATACATATCGTTAGGGTCGAATCGAGACAAGCTTGAGTAATAGGTTACAGATGGATCAGAATCCTCCATTGTCCATCTGCCTATAGCTTTGCCCATAGAAATGCGGTCTTCACTCTCATCTATCACTGATTTCAGAGCTATGATCTCCATTCCTTCGATCGCAACGAATGCTAGAGGAGATGAGGGATAGAAACCTGTTTGTTCTGATACATATTCGAAATTACTGTCATAGTTGATTAGTTTGTTGCCCATAAGGTCCGAGACCAGGAAGCCGCCTTCGGGTCTGGATGCTATGGCCGCTGGGTAGAGAAATTCTCCCGGCCCGCTCCCCCGCCGACCAATGTTTCTTATAAATTCTCCATCAGTGGTGAAAAGTGAGATGACTATTTTCTGCAGATCCAGAACGGCAATATTCCCATCAGTCGTTAATGTGGCGCTTGAGACCGCACCGAAAACATAGTTACTGTCACCCATATCAATGCCGATTGAATCAGAGATATGCAAATAACTATCTGCTATAGGGAAAACGTAATCCTCGATACCTGAACTAGTATGACTGTTCTCGATGACTTGTTCAGTCTCAGATTCTGTTGATCCACACGACAGCATCCAAAATAGTACAATAGAGAGCACAAGTATCAACTTCATTACAATCTCCTCTATGATCTATCGGAATACACTAAAGAATTCCCTGTACATTTCCAGAATACTTATTTTCAGCTCATTACTACCTACAACAAATCCGATTTAAGAACACTAAGGCTCAGTGGATTGCTGAACACCTAACCTTCACTCTTGCGGTAATTCCACTGCAGCCGTTCGTTCTCCCTTAATTTCTATAGGCTTCTTTCCGGTGACGGATTCGAGTAATTAGTATTGTGTTCTTAACGATCGAAAAAACGATTCTGTAGTTTCCGATGCGATATTTTCTCAATCCAGCATATTTGTCTTTAAGTTCTGGGAGGGAATCGGCCTTGTCCGGTAACTCAGCCGCTATTTTCTTCAGAATCCTATCAGCTTCTGGTTTGTCTATTTTCTTAAGATCCTTACTTACAGATTTCTTGAAAGTGATACTATAGGTCAATTTCGGATCGCATATCTTCTAGAGAAATTACAGAATCAGTTGGATCATGAAGTCGATCCATAGAAATCTGTAAATCAGCCTGATCATCCAGATAGGCCTCCAGTGCTTTCTGAATAAGAAAGGATTTGGATCGTTCAGATATCTTGGCAACTTCGCTTAATTCTGCTGCTAGTTTTTCAGGAAG
>JAIORS010000070.1 GCA_021108005.1 Candidatus Aegiribacteria sp. | reverse complement strand
CGAAGCGATCCGAAGGAAAATGTCACGCTTGATGCGCAATAACTTCTTCTACGGCATTACAAAATCTTTCTACTCTTTTGATTTATGCTCAGCCCTTTATATGATTATCAAAGGTTGAATAAGATGAGTTTTGGCTTCGTATGCACCGATTGTTTCCATAATAACTCTCCTGTTTAAAATTGACCAGTCTAAGACCGGACTAAATTAAATCTTTTTACCTACTAAGAAACACTTCCCAACCTATTGATTTTGTTGATATTTTATTGACAGTCAAATCCGGTTTTTTGAGCCATTTTGAGTCTTGGAACTCTAAAATCGCCTATTTTTTCTATTTTGAGGAGCAGAATTACGATTTTGAGGTTTGAAGTTTTTTTGAAAGATTTTTAGGATCTTTTGGGCAAATTTTATTGAATATATACGTATTTTGGATATACCCATCCTGTTCTTCGCTTTATTCAAAAAGGAAGGTATCTATTTCTTGATGCTTTCACATAGAAAAATCTTAAGCCATTAGGACGTAGCGGGCACTAATTGAAGTCCCAGAGTTGCGGCTTTTCTTTTTAGATTTTTAATGACCCGATCTTTGTATTTTTCTTCATAATACTTTTCACCGGGATCTGCATACTCTTTCTTGTATTTGAGCATGTGATAGATGATACGGGCCAGCTTATGGGCCGTGGCTATGATAGCTTTTGGAGAACCATGCTTTGCCCGCATTCTTCGATAAAAGCTCCCTAAAGCACTTTTGCTATTGCTCAAACTCTGGGCAGACAGCCTTAAAGCTTTGTTGGCACGGTTTTGGGTTTTTTTTGTGCCTGTTTTCAATATTTTCCCCCCGGAAATATTATTCTGGGGGCATAATCCTAACCATGAAGCAAAGTGCTTAACGGTTCTCCATTTACTCATATCAAGACCAATTTCGGTCAGTACTGTCTGAACAGTCAAAGCACTGACTCCATCAATCTGAGTCAGGTCAACTCCTGCTGCCTGATACAAATAACTTCTTAAATCAAAGCATGGCTCATTTCCACGAGGACTCCGCTTTATTTTAAGCGGTTTTAACGGAAATTCATTTATGTCTATCTGTGGTTTAATGGCTGTATAGTTAGCTTCTATTTTGACATCACAGGTCGCAATTTGCTTATTGTAAAAGTCATATAATTCAAGAGCCTGCTGCAAGGCAAATACATGTTCATCTTTGTAATTGCCTTCTAATGATTTGGCAATCTCCTCTTCGCTATTGGCACAACGCACATTTCTGAATTTTGCCAGCTTTTCCGGATCACGTTTTCCGGCAACGATGGCACGGATAATCTTCGATCCAGTCATGCCGGTAATGTCACTGACCACATTGTTCAATTGAACGTTCATGAGCTGCATGGCTTTTTGCATATGCTGAATATGGCCGGAACGGTATCGAATCAGATTATCCCGATGTCGAATAAGCTCCCTTAAAGCACACATATCTTCATCAGGACGAAAGGAGCCACGCAATAAACCGTAAGTATGCAACTGCTGTATCCACTGGCAGTCAAAAACATCAGTCTTTTTGCCTGGAACATTTTTTATATGGCGAGCGTTTATCAGATTTACGGCGAACCCTCTATCTTCGAGAATTTCATAGATTGGAATCCAGTAAACGCCTGTTGATTCCATAGCCACTGTAGTAACACCACAAGTACTTAACCAATCCGCAAGAGCGTTAAGATCAAATGTAAATGTGCTGAATGCACGAACAGATTGCTCATCCCGTCCTTCCGGCACACAAGCATAAATCTCGCTTGCACCTATGTCTAAACCAGCAGCATTGAGGTTGATTTGCTTAAGAGCGTCTAACTTTACAGCCTTTCTTGCCTTCTTTGCCTTTTTCTTTTCTGCTAATGTTTCCTTTCTCCTTGTTTTTCTGTCTTTTTGTGCCTTTTTTTTTCAGCCTTTTCTATTTTTTCAGACTGTTCTAATGGTCTCATCATTTGCATTGTTCTCCTTATTTTGATAGAAACTTGCTTAAAATTATTCAGACCCAGTTATTTTTGTAAATTACGTAGCCTACTAAACGGGGTACCATAAGGTCCACCAATGAAAAAATCACAAATAACCGGAACCAGGCT
>JAIORS010000069.1 GCA_021108005.1 Candidatus Aegiribacteria sp. | reverse complement strand
AAGAACATGACGCCAACTTCGCCCTTTTCTACCGGCTTCCGGTGAAAGGGCTCACTATCGGTGGATTTTATACCGATCTGGCTATGGAAACGAACCCTGAAATTGAGGGGTGCGAAGACGCGTCAAGGTACGGTATCGGTCTCGACTTCGAAGCGGACGGGATAGCGGTAAGAACAGAGGTTGTAAATGTAAAAGGTATAATGCCGGGAATGCGTCCGCAGGGCTGCACGGATACAGGTGAAAACGTGGAGAACAAGTGTCTGCTCGCCCAGGCCGGTTACAGCTTCAATACCGGATCGGAAGAGATTCCTTCAATTACACCGTATCTCAGTTACCAGAGCTGGGATCGCTGGAGCAATGCCGATTCAGGAGATTACGAGTTTTCATGGCTTACAGGTGGAGTGAAAACCTGCATAGGCAGTCCGGACACCTACATCACTCTGGATTACCGCATTCCGTCCGCCACTCCGGACGGATCAAGTGAAGATGCCTCTGTATTAACCGCAAGGTTCGGCCTGGCGTACTGAAAGGATACAAAATGAAATATATAGCAGTTGTTCTTTTAATTCTTTCCGGATCCGGTTTAAGCGATACGTTCGACCTGTTGCCGGTAGCGGATACGTACACACTCCCTTCCGGCGGCTGCTACGGGGCTCTGAACTACATGCAAATCGCGAATAAACCCGCCAGCGGGCATCCCGACGAGAGAGCAATGATGCTTTGGGATCTCTCTGAATACATGGGAGCGACGTCGACCAGTGCTACACTCTTCATAAACATCTTCTTCCAGTGTCCTTCAGCTGCCGGAACGTACACTGAATTCTATCATGCGACGGAATCCTGGGACGAGAACTGGAGCGGGGCCCATGTTCAGCACGGTTCAACATCCTGGCTGTCGTATCACTATTCCAATCCTGGATGGGTCGGAGTCGATGTTTCTGATCTGGTTCAGGCATGGCTGGACGGGACAATCGAGAACCACGGCATTGTCCTGCAGGTGGCAGGTGTGTATCCATGGACCAAGTTCCACTCGCGGGAAACCTCAGCCAACAGCCCGTATCTCAGACTTGTATTTCCCCAGGCACTGAATCCGGATACATGGGGAGCGATAAAAGCAGCGTTCTGATGTTCATCGTGATAACTTCCCGGTGAAAAATCAGGGAAGGTGAGATTGAAAGATGATATTTAAAAGCATATTCACGATTCTATGGCCGGGCAATGGATTCGTTAGAACGCCAACGGCTGTTACTATCAAATTGGATTGTTGGAACAGTTGAAGACTTAGCCTGGACAATACTATATATTATTAATACCTAATAGAGGAAAAAATGATGGTTGAGCACTTCGATCTGTAGTATGAGGATTATATTAAGAGAACGATGAGAATAATCCCCGGGGTTTACTGAGAATACGAGCCCTTCACCGATCACGCATCGGACTATTCAACTGAGGTGGTACGAAGGAAAAGGGAAAGGTAAAGTTGATGAAAAAAATCTATCTAAAAACGTTCCTGATTACATTGGCTGCATTCGGAGCAACCTATATGCTTCTTGTGTTCTCCTCAAGGATATCATCCGAATTCTATTCCGTCGTTGGGGTCCTGTTCGCGATTATGGCTCCTGCCGCTCTTGTCCTTTCGGGAAGAAGGAAATTCAACACCTTTACCCGAAATATGTTCGGGATAATATCAGGGCTGTTCCTCTGGGGATTTATCGGCGAATTCCTTGAAGTGAGAAGCCACCTGGTAATTGCTGATTCAAGCTATCTGCCCATACTGCTTGTACTGGTTTCAATGCTTGTTGTAATACTCCTTCAGAACGGCATTCGGAAGTCATACGGTTTCGCGTTCGGGCACTTTGCCGGTATCTGGGGGCTGCACATGTGGATGATTTACCAGTACGAACATCTCTCGAGAACCCACTGGAGTACATATGCGTCGGCAGGCGCCGCGCTTACCCTTGGGATACTGGCAGTGCTTCTCTCCGGAAAAACTCATAGAACAAGCCGGAAGATGGCTCTGTCTGTTGCTTCTCTTCTTCTATTCTGGACTGTTCTGGAGTACGTATGGGGATGGAGGCTCATTCCGGGACCATACTCTATCTGATAAACGAACTATTCCTTCACTCACCCGCTATTTCAAATGAAAGCATATCTTCCCTGCTGGAACAGGAACAGCCTTTGCACGAACCGGACGCGGAGCATTCTGCGGATACAGCCCGGATCCTTCCCTTCCGCATAAGAACATCAAGAATCGGCTCCAGCGCGGCCGATTCTATTACAAAGTAACCTGCCAGTTCACGGAGGGAGAGCCTTCCGTGCTTCTCGAGCAATTCAAGTACTTCTGTCAGCATTACGCGGAAACTACCATTCTTCTGGACATGAATTTCAGACTGACGTAAATCAGTCCGAGGGTTCCAATGGCTATCGATATCCACATCGCGGAACCGGCCGGATTGTCAGTAAACGTTCCTATCTGGTAGAAAAGAGTGCTTACCACCCATGCGAGAATACTGAGGTAGACCGTGGAGAACATCGCCCAGCGGAGATTCGTCTCGCGGTAGATAGCCGCAATAGCTGCCACGCACGGCGCGTAGATAAGTATGAACAGAAGGTAAGCGTAAGCTCCCACTTTTCCGTTGAAGTGCTCCTGTATGGCGGCAAGAGTACCGGTTTCAATCTCTATTTCTTCCGCGGCTTCTTCCGTATTGCTCAGATCATCGCTTATCTCAACACCCATCGGATCTCTCAGCGCTCCTCCGAAATTCCTGAAACCGTCCGGTATCGCGGCAAAGGATTCAGCGATTCCAGCCCAGAAATCGAAAGGTTCTTCTTTCTTCATTGACGGCGGAGGAGTTCGAGTAGTATGGTCAGTTTTGTATAGTGAAATTGGTTGATATTGGGTCGGATATGCTGTTTTGTGTGATTTTTGTGAAATGGTGATAATCCAGTATCCTTATGTTTATGCAGGAGTATCGGCAGAGTAAGGATTGTGAGGTTATTTATATCAAGGTTGATGCTGAATGAAAAAGTATTCAATGGATGCATTAGTTTATTTTAATATTTGCTGTTCAGTTCTCATCCAATCAATCTTGAATTCTTAGTAAAGAGGTTTAGAAAATCTATGGCATACTACAACAATCAGAATGATGCGTACGAAAGGATATTTGATATTGTCGATAATGCTCTACCTGAGCTAGAAGGAGCACTACTAAAACTCGCTCTAATAAGAAAAGAAGATGGATCAATCTATATTTCCAATGGTAGGATTGTGTTTCAACAAGAAGTTGAGAGCAAAGAACAAATTTTTGAATATCCCAAGATGATATTGTACAGCAAGTGGTTAACCATTCCGGAGATCAAGAAGACTCTTCGATCAATTCTAACTGGGAAATGGCAATTTCTAGATCAAATTATTTCTAGAGAGTACGCTTTATGGGATGATAATGTGAGACTTCCGGACCAGAATTCTGTTTCTGGATGGAGAGAATTCGCCTTCGTAGGAAGATCACAAAACAGGGAGAATTCAGATTATAATTATCAACCGCTAGTTGCATTTGGAAAACCTGCATATGCATCTGAACTCCTTGCGGTAGCAGAATGGATTTATGGTGACTCAAACAAAGAACAATTCGTTCGGGGTATGGATCAGCTTGAAATTGTGATACCGGACAAGCGAGGGAGGATAGAGGCTGCGATGTGGGGACCAGACTCATTAACTGTTGACGTAAATACAATTCTCTCCACAGGGGATTTATCGCTACAGATTATTGAGAAATCAGGTAGTGGCCTTCGAAGGAACGAGGGTGAACTCAGTAATAGTAATGATACACTATCAAAAAAAAAGTTTTTTGCCGAAATTGATGACTCAACTGATTCGGTTGAACTCTACCTTATTCATCGGGATAATTCGCTTTTAGATTTTGCCAAGATGCAAGTGAAGGGCAAGGATTACGAAGCTGTGGATGGAGAAAGAACTATCGAGGATATTGCCATAGATGATTTTGAGAATGGCGAGGGAGATACAGTTGAATTCAAGTCGTGGATCGAAAAGGGTCATAAGAAGGAAAACGAGTTACTGAGAACTGTTGTCGCATTCTCAAATACATTGGGAGGAAGAATTTACATTGGTGTGAGAGATGATGGAAGTGTGCAGAATGGAACCATGCTAAAAAATGCATTCAAATGTGCCTACCAGGATGCATTGAATCTTGCGGTGAAGAGGGTAAAAAAGCTTATTACTGAGAGTCTTAAACCCTTACCTGAATTCCAAGTTCTCATTTTGCCAATGGCTGGAGAGAATGTAATTGTAATCGAAGTTCAGGAAGGATACAACACACCTTATGCTTTACATGACAATTCCATACTTGTAAGACGGGGTGCAACAATCAAAAAACCGGAGCCTTCGAAGGAACTACTTTATTTGATTCAAAAGAATCCAACCAATCGAGGTATCTTTGTTTAGAACTGTACATATTTAGGAATACAGATTGTGTTTGTTTGATTGGAGGAGTTCTTTAGGGATAACGTGAAGAACTGGATTGAAATAGCGTGTTATAAGAAAGGAGTTGCATTATTATGGTTTTTAACTGGGAGAGCATTTCAACAGAAAGAAAGATAATTAAAGGTATCAGGCGTCTGGTCGATGTTTTTGATTTTGAGTTAGAAAGATCGCCTATGTTTAAGGTGAAGATATTTGAGTATCCAGGTTCAAGGTTTCTTGCTTCTTCAAACTGCAAGATATGGGGACCTGATCAAGGTTCTCCTTACAGCCATTGTTCTTTGTATGGAACGATTGAGGAAACTGTTTCTGCTCTATTAACTGGATACGAGAACTACTACAGCCCAGAGTGTCCCGATGAGTTACTATTTTGGGTATTCCCTAACGAAAGTCATGATATAGCAACATTTTTGTACATTGACGGATCAGGCGAGTCTGTACCGTATGAGGAAGTACTGAGAAGAAGAGCGTTGAGAAAATAGCGATTAACCTTCATCTATAACCTTAGAGAATGAATGCAGGGAATAGCAACCGGCAGTGTAAGGCTTTTAAGGTGATATATATTAGAGCAGGCAATGAAGGGGGTGTAAATGAGTAATGCATTAGACCGGCTGACCATCAGAGGTTTCAAATCAATAAGAGAACTGAATGATTTCAAGCTAGGAAATTTGAATGTCTTTATCGGGGGAAATGGTGCTGGTAAAAGTAATCTCATCGAATTCTTCCGAATGCTGCAGAAAGTAATGACTGGCAACTTGAACGAGTACATTCGATCAGGTGGTGGTATTAGTGATTTTCTATTTAATGGTCCTAAAATAACCTCAGAAATGCATTTTGAAACTCGTTTTGGCATACGAGGTTATCGCTTCAATATTAAACCAGGTCTCTCTGAGAATTTTGCTATCGAGGATGAGGCTCGTTATTACGAACCTGGAAGAACTGGTTGGTGGGAATTAGGTAGCAGTGCTGACGGTAGCTCTTTGCTTGTTGATGAGGCTCTGAGCGATTCACGAGACAGTAAATACAGCAAACCTGTATATGAGGCAGTAACTTCGTGGAAGATCTACCACTTTCACGATACAAGCGTTACAGCAGGAATGAGACGTCTCGAGATTGTTCAGGATAAAAAGTATCTGCGTTTTGATGCATCCAACATTGCTCCTTATTTGCTTCGGCTAAAGAAGCAGCATGCAGGCATATATCAGGAAATTGTAAATTCTGTACGATTGGTTATGCCTTTCTTCGATAAGTTTCTATTAGATGTTGAGATTTTTGGAGAAAAGCAGAAAGTGAACTTATCCTGGTTGCAGAAGGGATCTGATTATCCAATGCAACCACATCTTTTTTCTGATGGTTCAATTAGATTCATTTGTTTAGCCACTGCACTTCTTCAGCCTAATCCTCCAGCGGCTATTATTATCGACGAACCCGAGCTTGGGCTGCATCCATCTGCTATTTCTGTACTGGCTGAGTTGATTCAGGATGCTTCTCGCCGCACACAAATTATTGTTGCTACACAATCTCCAGCTCTGGTAGATCATTTTGAAGTAGAAGATGTTGTCGTGGTTAATAGAGAAGACGGTGCATCCACTTTTAAAAGGCTGCGACTCTCTGACTTCAGCTCATGGCTGGAAACCTATTCTGTTGGTGAGCTATGGAGCAAGAATGTCATTTCCGGTGGACCTGTGTATGAATAAATCAGCGGAGATCATCGCCATCGTCGAGGGAAAAACAGAGCAAATATTCATACAGAGTATGGTTAGCCCGTATCTTTATACTAAAGGCGTTTACATTACGCCAATTATTGCTTCCAAGCCGGGACAAAAAGGTGGAGACATTAAATTCTCCAGAATAAGAAAAGACATTGAACTCCATCTCAAACAGCGTAGTGATACTTATCTGACTTTGTTTTTGGATTACTATGGTCTTAAACGTGATTGGCCTGGTTACTTGGAATCAAGAGAAAAAAGGACTTCAATTGAGAAAGCAAATGTAATCAATTTTGCAACAATGGATGCGGCAAAGAAAATGTTTGGTGAATACGTCACCGGGAAACGCTTCGTCCCGTACATATCCATACATGAATTTGAAGCTCTGTTGTTTAGTGATCCTTCAGTACTTTCTTCTCATCTCAATGTATCCGAGTCTCAAGTTACTGATATTGTTACGGCTTGCGGGTCACCGGAAGAAATTAATGATTCTCAGCAAACTGCTCCTTCCAAGAGATTGCTCAATCTTTCAAAGCGATTCAAGAAAACCACTACCGGAATCACTGTTGCCAATGAGATTGGTTTAAAAAAGATCAGGGAATGTTGTCCGATTTTCAATGAGTGGCTTACTGTTATTGAGAGTATTGGAGAGGGCTGATGATCCGGTTAGCAGTTTTGTTTTTTTACATCAATGCCAACTGATAATAACATTGGAGTGATTTAATCAGTGTAGTGTTAATTGATACAGTCCGATACTGATGTAAAATGTTTAGTAAACTTATTTACCTGATGTTTTACAACAAATTCAAATTCAGATGAAAAAAGTTCGGTGACTGAGAGGTTCATCATCAACAGGTAGAATTGATGATTAACCGGATATGTTGTTTTACATAACTACTCCGCTATCTCGAATGAAAGCATATCTTCCCTGCTGGAACAGGAACAGCCTTTGCACGAACCGGACGCGGAGCATTCTGCGGATACAGCCCGGATCCTTCCCTTCCGCATAAGAACATCAAGAATCGGCTCCAGCGCGGCCGATTCTATTACAAAGTAACCTGCCAGTTCACGGAGGGAGAGCCTTCCGTGCTTCTCGAGCAATTCAAGTACTTCTGTCAGCATTACGCGGAAACTACCATTCTTCTGGACATGAATTTCAGACTGACGTAAATCAGTCCGAGGGTTCCAATGGCTATCGATATCCACATCGCGGAACCGGCCGGATTGTCAGTAAACGTTCCTATCTGGTAGAAAAGAGTGCTTACCACCCATGCGAGAATACTGAGGTAGACCGTGGAGAACATCGCCCAGCGGAGATTCGTCTCGCGGTAGATAGCCGCAATAGCTGCCACGCACGGCGCGTAGATAAGTATGAACAGAAGGTAAGCGTAAGCTCCCACTTTTCCGTTGAAGTGCTCCTGTATGGCGGCAAGAGTACCGGTTTCAATCTCTATTTCTTCCGCGGCTTCTTCCGTATTGCTCAGATCATCGCTTATCTCAACACCCATCGGATCTCTCAGCGCTCCTCCGAAATTCCTGAAACCGTCCGGTATCGCGGCAAAGGATTCAGCGATTCCAGCCCAGAAATCGAAAGGTTCTTCTTCTACTTCGGAACCCCTCTCCCGCGAGTTCATTCCACTGTACAGTGTATCGAGTGTACCGACAACGGCTTCCTTCGCGAAAATGCCCGTGAACAGACCGACGGCCGCCGGCCAGTTTTCAGAGGTAAGTCCCATCGGGTAGAATATGGGAGCTATTGTTTTACTGATCGCGGATAGAACAGAATTTTCTGAATCCTGGTTGCCGAAGCTGCCGTCCGTTCCAATTGAGCCGAGGAAGCTGAGTACAATCACAACAATGATGATAACTCTTCCTGCTCTCAGTATGAAACTCTTCAAACGGTAGATCGTATGGTACATTATTCCCTTGAATGTCGGGAGATGATACGGTGGCAGCTCCATAACAAAGGTTGATGTCTCGCCCTGAAGGATCGTTCTCTTGAAGAGAAGCCCCGTTCCCACGGCCAGAAGGATTCCCACCATGTACAGACTGAAGAGCACAGAACCTCCGTTTCGCGGGAAGAACGCCGCTACGAAAAGAGTGTAGACCGGCAATCTGGCTCCGCAGGACATGAATGGATTCATCATTATCGCGAGAATCCTGTCCCGATTGTTCTCGAGTGTACGGGTTGCCATTATCGCAGGTACATTGCACCCGAATCCCACAAGCATTGGAATGAACGCTTTACCCGGAAGACCTATCACCCTGAGAGACCGATCCATTACGAATGCGGCTCTCGCCATATAACCTGAATCCTCAAGGAGAGAAAGGCAGAAGAAAATAAGGAAAATGGGTGGAATGAAGGTCGCGACTGTCTGAATACCGCCGCCTATGCCATCTGACAGAAAAGTTACAAGGATTTCCGGCAGTTTGAATATTTCAAGAAGAACCCTGAATCCGTCCACAAAAATGGTTCCCGTTAAACCGTCGAAAAAATCAATGAAAGGAGCGCCTACATGTATCGTGATGACGAACATCATGTACATAACCCCGAGAAATATGGGTATCCCCAGAATTCTGTTGAGAATAACCATATCGATTCTATCGGATACGTTTCTCCGGACTTCACTTGTCCGATGCACCACATCCTTTGAGAGGCCGTGTATGAAACCGTATCTTCCATCAGCCATGATGATATCCATATCATCACCAACATGCTTTTCAACCTGTTCTATCTCGGATTTAAGAGAGTCACAGGGAACGGAATCACCGCACAATTCAATCGCGTACTCATCGTCTTCGAGTAACTTGATAGCAAGCCATCTGGGATCTACTTCGTTCTCTTTCGATATCTGTTGCACTCTGTTCTGAATGATATGTATTGCCTTTTCAAGTACCGAGTCGTAAGCAACCTTCGTTTCAGGAATGGAGCGATTCACACTTTCCCTGTTAATCATATCCTTCAGTTCATCGATTCCCTTGTTTCTGGAAGCAACGATAGGAATAACAGGACAGTCGAGATGCCTGGATAGATGTTCAATCTCGATCTTTATTTTCCGTTTTGCCGCCAGATCCGTCATGTTGAGCGCGACAATCATTGGAACTTTCATCTCAAGCAGCTGGGTTGTCAGGAAGAGATTGCGTTCCAGATTGGTAGCATCAAGAATATTTACTATAAGGTCCGGGTGTTCTTTGAGAATGTACTTCCTTGCAATTGATTCATCTATTGAGAACGCGGTAAAGGAATAGATACCGGGCAGGTCTGTTACGTCAACTTCCACATCATCATGTTTATAGCTTCCTTCAATTCGATCCACTGTTACGCCGGGCCAGTTGCCGACTCTCTGTCGGGATCCGGTTAAAGCGTTCAGAAGCGTTGTTTTGCCGACATTCGGATTACCTGCTATCGCGATTTTAATATTTCTCATTTTTCTCTCCGTGTATTCAGTCTACGGTGTCGATGATAAGAACGTCAGCTTCGCTTTTTCTCAGCGTGATCTTCTGGCCTTTCAATTCGATTTCAACAGGATCCCCCATGGGCGCTTTCCTTAGAAGCCTGAGCCTGCTGCCTTTCACGAGTCCCATTCTCAGCAGTTTATGACGGTATTCCCTGCTGCCCTGTTCGTATCCCGTGATCTTCGCTTCTGAACCGATATCAAGATCGCCGATTTTCACAATGTTTCCCTTCGGTGTTCAAATCAGAATATTTAGTTAAATCTAAATCCTGTGTTAAAAAAATTCCGATCATTCAAGTCGCAAGAGTATCTTATGTGCCATTCCATGTCCTATCATCAATCGTGTATCGCCGGTTTTGATTAGAATCATTCCATTAGTTCCGGTTGACTGGAGCACTTCCATTTCACTTCCTATATGCAACCCCATTCCGCTGAACCGCTCACGGAATCCTCTGCCGCCCCTTACCGCGATTATCCTGGCTTTCTGACCCTGGCGCAGTTCATTCAAGCTAACAGAATGGCTGTGTGCTCTACTTCTTCGTCCGTGCATCTTTTTCCTGTTTCTCTTTACATTCCTCGCATGGATCAATCTCATCGGGTATTTCTTTGTGTATGAATCCGATTCCTTCAACCCACTTTTTTCCACCATATTTGCATTCTCTCTCGAAATCGAGGTACTGGACGAATCTCTTAACAACCTCGTCCGGAATAATATGCTCTATGCTGCATGCGCATTTGTTGGCAATATCACAATCTATCGAGAGTACGGTAGTGAAGAAGTCACGGAACACCTCATGCTTCCATGCGATTTGCTTCGCTATTTCCCTGCCTTCGGGCGTCAATGTGATTATATCGTACGGAGCATGATTAATAAGACCTTTATTAACAAGTATCTGAAGGGCATTTGTAACCGAGGAATTAGCTACATCGAGTACCTTCGCGATGTCGGTAGCTCTTGCCGCAGTTTTTACTTTAATCACATTGTAGATAGCCTCAAGATAATCTTCAAGACTGGAACTGAGTTCCATTTTAATCAATACCTTTCGAATTAGTTTTATGTAATATCTTTAGCCTAATCTAACTTACTGAATCAACGGAAAATGTCAAGCTGTCTCTTTGGGGTCGGACGTAACTTCTGGTCACTCACCAGCTCTAAATTGATCGCAAAGGGGCCAAGAAGTACCTACTATGGGTCGAACAGCCAGGTCGAGCGAAGGCAGGTGTTTTACCTACAGAACCGATAGCACAGAAGCCTGTTGCTTCCACGATAGTTCGACCGTCAAGCGTCCGTTTCGGGAGACATCAGAAAATCTTGACTGCTATTGAGAATTTGCAAAACGGAGTGCTATTCTGTTTCTGGAATCTTTGTCCATATCGTTGCCATAGAATCTCAAAAACAATTCTTTTCTAAGGTCATCAGGAGAAATATCACTGTTTCTCTGCAGAATCGAGGCTCTGACTATAGTTCTGGCGAAGGTAAACATTGAGCACCCTATTACTAATCTTTCTTCCCGGGGCTTCTCCATCATCATAGCTCTTGTCTTTGCTTCCATCACCGGATTTGTATCAAGCATCAATTGCCTTTCGGTAAATGTCCTGCAGGTTCATCTCCTCTACCCAGTGGTCTATATAAGGAATATCAAGATTGTCTACAGAGGACAATATGTTTTTTACATCACCTATCTGCAGCTCTGATTGGGTATCCTTTGCCCACCAGAGTTTTGACAAAATCAAATCCTCGGGGCTCACAATCCGCATTGACATTCCCTCAATAACAACCTGCTGTCTTCTTTGAAACTCTGTGAGTCGATATGGAGACGGTTTTTTTACTATGAAATCAAGTTTCACCACATATTTATTATGGATGATATTAAACATCTCGTGATTGATTATGGCTTCCTTTATTGAATCGGGATAAAGGAAAAAATCATTTTCAAAAAGATCAATAAACACGGAAAGATCTTTTCGATGAAGTTCAATCACGATATCAATATCTCTGGTCATCCTTGGGAAAGCATAGTAGTTCATGGCAACGGATCCTGTAATCATGTATGCGATTCCCGCCCCATTCAGAGCATGCGTAACAATACTCAGTACCTCTAACTCCTCATTCATATAATCCTCATTGAGCAACGGGATAATTGATTTTCCGCAATTCCATGACCTGCTCACAAAGCAGCCCAGTCGTCCCAATAAATCTCCAATTCCTGCCTGAAACTGAGCATACCACCTGAGAAACCACCAGTCAAATATCGTCCTGCCATGGAATGTAATCCGCTTCGGGCTTTTCCAAATCAAATAATTTTGAAAAATATCTCAGACGATGCTAGGCAATCCATGTAATTCTCTGGATGGATCCGGACAATACCTGATTATACTTTACATCTCTGCCGATTCCTGGATAAATATCCAGTGAAATTATTTATACTTCGGAACTTTGCTTACTGAATCAATTTTACAGGTAATATATACTTGACATTTTGTATGAAATATATTACATTCGTCTTTGTGTTACCGCACTCTAGAAAAACGGAGGTCTAAGATGTTGAACAGGCACGAAAAACTTGCGATTTTTAATCTCTCTATTCTTGCAGTCGCCATTCTGCTTTTCTTCCTTATCTGGCAAAACATGGGAATCAGCCGGGCATATGCTGGGTTCGCGGTATTTGGTTTTCTGGGCATTGGTCATCTGATCTTCCTGCGAAAGAAGAGTCCTTCGGAGGTAATAGAAGATGAACGCGATGCCTCTATAAAGCTAATGTCTCTAAAAGGTGCGCTTTCCTTTGTCTTTGGGTATTTCGTTATCACATCCTTGGTGATTTACTACAGCCATCTTGATGCTGGAGTTGTCTCCATTGATTATTTCCCTTTGTTTGTATGGATTGGTTGGGCTTTACTGGTTCTGGTATCTTCTATTATTACCCTAACACAGTATCGACGAGGCACAAACTGTGGAATCTGCTAAACTACAAAATCAAATCCGACGTTTACGTTTTGAGCACGGTGAAATGACACAGCAGAAACTGGCTGATCTCGCTCATGTTACACGACAGACCATCATTGCCCTTGAGGCATCCAGGTATAACCCATCTCTCCTGCTTGCCCTGAGGATTTCAAAAGTGTTTGGAGTGTCTGTTGATGATGTGTTCCAGTATCACGAATAGGCAGTTGTATCGAAAAAACCCTTGTGATTGAAGGCATGGAATACTATCATCTTCGTGGTAAGCTTGAAATTAGAACATAAAGCAATACAAAACAATTGGCTGTAGAAGAATTTCGAAAGAATACTGGCTTTAGTGATGCAATCTGCAAAGCCCAAGTGTTAGTTTAATGGAATAGCTTTAGATTAATCCAACTTATTGAATCAACGAAATAAGGTCAAGTTGTCACTTTCGATCTTCTCCTAACTTATCAGCCTTTCGTTTTCTTGACGGCTGAATTCTATTGTTAAATTGATGCAGATTGATTAGAATATCTGTCACGGTTGAAGAACAATCAGTATGTATGTAAGATATGCTATAGTCTTTAGATAGCGCCAATTAAACTGGAGGTAAGTACTATGTCCGCTAATACTCTGGCGTCTGTTGAGGAAATCGTCGGCAAGTACGATAGGAATCGAAGTCAATTGATGAATATTGTACGCGATGTACAGGATGAAATGGGGTACATCTCCGAACAGGCGCTCCAGTCTATAGCCGGGGAGCTGGGAATACACAGGGTGGAAGTCCAGGATATGGTAAGTTTTTACCACTTGCTTTCCAGGCGGCCTCAGGGGAAAACGGTAATTCGTCTCTGTAACGCCGTGGTGGAGAAAATGCACGGCATGGAGGATGTTGCTGTCGCCTTTGAGAAGGCAGTTGGTGTGCCCTTTGGATCAACCAGTGATGATGGCGCTATTTCACTGGAATATACATCGTGTATAGGTATGAGTGATCAGGCACCTGCGGCCCTGGTGAACAGTACCGTGGTTCCCAATCTGAAAGTAGAAGATGTTCCGGGTCTGATTGAGTCAATCCGCAAGGGTGATTACGCGAAGAGAATGGAAGAAACTCCGCTGTACAACCGGGTTGAGAATAATCTTATCAAGAGCGGAGAAGTGATCTTCGCTCCCATGGAACATGGGGCAGCTATCCGTGCAGCAATTAACAAATCGCCTGAAGATGTGATTAACGAGATAAATATCTCCAGGTTGCGTGGAAGAGGAGGGGCCGGTTTTCCCACCGCCATGAAGTGGGATTTCTGCCGCAAGGCAAAAGGCGAAGCCCATTACGTGATCTGCAATGCCGATGAGGGCGAACCGGGCACCTTTAAAGACCGTGTAATCCTTACCGAGGTCCCTGATCTGCTTTTCGAAGGCATGACCATTGCCGGCTATGCAATCGGAGCTGAAAGCGGCACGGTTTATCTTCGCGGGGAATATGAATACCTTTATGGTCACCTCCAGCAGGTACTCTATCGCCGTCGCCATCTTGGTCTTTTAGGAGAAAATATCTGCGGCAAGGAGGGTTTTAACTTCGATATAAGTATTCAGCTCGGTGCCGGCGCCTACGTGTGCGGCGAAGAATCCTCTTTGATCGAATCTTTAGAGGGAAAACGGGGAGCTCCAAGAGATCGTCCTCCCTTCCCGGTGACCAGCGGTTACTTCAATCAGCCTACCTCGGTCAATAACGTGGAAACCCTCTGCTGCGCAGCGCGTATTCTGGAGAAAGGCGGTGAATGGTTCACTGAACTGGGAACCAGAGATTCCACCGGCACGAAGCTGTTGAGCATTTCCGGTGATTGCCCGCATCCTGGAGTATATGAAGTTGAGTATGGCTTAACCGTGGATGATATCCTTTCCATGGTCGATGCGGAAGATGCCCAGGCGGTACAGGTGGGGGGAGCGTCCGGAAGCTGTATTGCCCCAAAAGACTACGGACGGAGTATTTCTTTTGAGGATCTGCCCACAGGCGGCTCGATTATGGTTTTCGGCCAACAGCGCGACCTTCTTCAGATTGTTAGAGAATTCACCGAGTTTTTTGTTGAGGAATCGTGCGGCTGGTGTGCTCCCTGCCGGGTGGGCACTACACTTCTGCTTAAATATCTGGATAAAATCCTGCAAGGCCATGGAGCCAGGGAGGATCTGGTAAAGCTGAAAGAACTGGGAAATACTATTACAATGATGAGCCGCTGCGGGCTGGGTCAAACAGCGGCTAATCCAGTACTCACTACGCTGAAGGATTTCGCGTCTCTTTACAATACAAGAATAAACGATACCGATGCTATTCCGCTTTTTGATTTTGAAAAGGCAATTGCCATGTCCAGCGAAATAACCGGGCATCAGTCCACGGTGGAGGTAGAATAGGTATGAATGAAAATACCGTAACGATGATTATCGATGGTCGGGAGATTCAAGCCAATGCCGATCAGACAATTATGCAGGCCGCAGATAACGCGGGAATCTACATTCCCCGCCTTTGCTATCACAATGATCTTGAACCCGGAGGCCACTGCCGCATATGTACAGTCAAGGTAAACGGCAGAGCTTGCAGTGCCTGCACCTTTCCGGTAGCTGACGGGCTGGTAATTGAAACCGATACCGATGAACTTAATGAGGCACGTCGGAAGGTTGTTGAGATGCTCTTCGTGGAGGGGAACCACTTCTGTCCCTTCTGCGAGAAGAGCGGTAACTGTGAGCTGCAGGCACTGGCTTACCGTTTAGGCGTTATGGCTCCCACCTATCCCTATCTCTACCAGCGGAAAAAGGTGGATGCTTCACATAAAGATGTCTATATTGATCGTGATCGTTGTGTTCTCTGCGGGCGGTGTGTCCGTTCTTCCAGGGATCTGGATAAAAAGGTGGTTTTCGGCTTTGAGGGCCGCGGTATTAACACCAGTATTGCCATCGACACGGAATATAACCTGGCCGCAACAGTTCTTGAAGCGGCTGATAAGGCGACTGAAATGTGCCCTACCGGCAGTATTGTGATCAAGCGGAAAGGCTATGAAATGCCTTACGGCACCAGACTTTACGATAAAGAGCCTATTGGCTCGGACATCGAAAAGAACAAGGCAATAAACTAAGGTAAGGATGGAAATATGTCTAAACCGAAAGTAGCAACAGCTAATTTGACGGGATGTTTTGGTTGTCATATGTCACTTTTAGATATTGACACTCGAATACTGGAATTGATCGAGCTTGTTGATTTCAACAAATCTCCGATAGATGATATAAAAGAGTTCTCCGGACCAGTCGATATCGGTCTCATTGAAGGAGGCTGCTCTACAGATGAAAATGTAGAAGTGCTGCGTTCCTTCCGCAAGCATTGCAAAGTGTTGATAGCCGTTGGGGAATGCGCTCTAACCGGCGGCATACCCTCAATGCGTAATATGGTGCCTTTGAAGGAGTGCCTCGATGAGGCTTTCCTGCAAGGTCCTACAGTCGTGGATGGCGTTATTCCCAATGATCCGGACATCCCCTTGCTTCTGGACAGGGTATATCCCTGCCATGAAGTGGTCAAGATAGATTATTTCCTGCCGGGATGCCCCCCCAGCGCTGACGTTTTCTGGGCCGCTCTAACTTCCCTGCTGAAAGGCGAGGAACCGAGCCTGCCATACGAACTGATCAAGTACGATTGATTTCGTAGTCATAGTATAATGGAGGTCGTTTAATGACAACTATGAGTAAGAAAAGAAAAATTGTAATTAATCCGGTAACCCGTGTTGAGGGACACGGCAAGGTTACCATTCATCTTGACGAAGCAGGTCAGATAGAGCGGTCCCGGTTCCACATCGTTGAATTCCGCGGTTTCGAGCGCTTTATACTCGGCCGTCTTTACTGGGAAGTTCCTGTGATAGTTCAGCGACTTTGCGGAATTTGTCCTATAAGCCATCTGCTCTGCGCCGCCAAGGCCATGGATGTAATCGTTGGCGCGGATAAGCTTACTGCTACCGGCGAAAAAATGCGCCGCCTTATGCATTACGGACAGATCTTTCAGTCCCATGTGCTCCACTTCTTCCATCTTTCTTCGCCTGACCTGCTCTTCGGGTTTGATGCTCCGGTGGCCAGGCGCAATATAATCGGCGTGGCCATGGAATACCCGGAGATCGCTACAAAAGCGGTGCTCATGCGTAAATTCGGTCAGGAGATCATCAAAGCCACGGCGGGAAAGAAGATACACGGCAACGGCGCTATTCCAGGTGGAGTGAATAAGAATCTTTCAATACCCGAGCGTGATGAGTTCCTGAAAAAGATCGATGAAATGATTGAATGGTCCATTGAGGGGTTGAACCTCTTCAAGGATATATATAAGAAGGATGAAGCCAGATTATCATCTTTTGGAAGTTTTGAGTCAAATTTTGTCAGCATAGTAAGAGAAGACGGCGCATTTGATCTCTACGACGGAAATCTGAGGGCCAAGGACGCGGACGGTAATATCATTTTTGATCAGGTTGAACCCAAGGATTACCTGGATTATATCCGCGAGGGAGTGCGCAGCTGGAGCTATATGAAGTTCCCCTTTATCTATCCTCTTGGTCAGGAAAAAGGCTGGTACCGGGTGGGGCCACTTGCAAGGATAAATAACTGCGACTATATGGATTCGCCTATTGCTGAAAAAGAGCGTCAGGAGTTCATGGAGCTGGGCAACGGCAGACCTGTTCATTCTACACTGGCCTACCACTGGGCACGTCTGATCGAAACTATCTACTCCGCGGAAAAGATGAAAGAACTTCTGAATGATCCTGATCTTCAGGGTAATGATCTGGTTACAAGGGGAGAACGCCGAAATGAAGGTGTGGGTTTTCTGGAAGCTCCCCGAGGAACTCTCTTTCATCATTACAGAGTTGACGACAATGACCAGGTGACGATGGCGAATCTTATCGTTTCCACAACCAGTAACAATGAGCCCATGAACCGGGCGGTAAAAAGTGTTGCAGAGGAGTATCTGGCCGGACAGGAGATAACAGAAGGCCTCTTGAATTGTGTAGAAGTGGCCATCAGGGCCTACGACCCTTGTTTGAGCTGCGCAACGCATGCCCTGGGCCAGATGCCACTTGTGGTGAGTTTATTCGATGCTGAAGGAAAAGAGATATCGAAGAGGATTAAGGATTGAGCAAAAACCTTATTGAAGCTGCGCCTGAGGGCAAACGCGGGAAAATACTGGTTTTGGGCTATGGGAATCCAGGCAGGGGCGATGACGGGCTTGGCCCTGCCCTGGCCGACAGGATTGAAAGCCTGGACCTTACCGGTGTAACTGTAGATGCGGCATATCAGTTGAATATTGAGGATGCGGCAGCAGTAGCAGATCATGATCTGGTCATATTTGTCGATGCCGCAGCAACAGGTAAGGAACCTTTTTCTGTCAGAAGGCTGACTCCGGCAGCTGATATAACTTTTACCAGCCATCTGGTTAGCGCGGAATCAATTCTGGCTATAAGCCAGGAGGCCTTCAGCAAAGCTCCCGAGTGCTGGCTGATCGGAATCAGGGGTTATGAGTTCGATCTTTATGAGGTATTTAGCGAGAAGGCTGAAAGAAATCTGTCTGCAGCTTTCTCTTTTATCACCCGGAAAATTGAAGGGTGGAAGGGAAGTGATATGAGTAATACTGTGGAAAAAGTAATATTGATTATTGATGATGATTCGGATATTCGTTCATCGATGAGGATAATGCTGGAGGCCTCCGGATTTTCAGTTGGCGAAGCCTCAACGGGCGAGGAAGGTCTTAAAATCGCCCAGCGAATTGAGCCTGACGCAGTGATCGTTGATTTGATGATGGAAACCGTTGACGCGGGCAGTAAATTCTCTCAAAAGCTCAAATCCTCCGGTTTTGAGGGGCCGGTCTATCTGTTAAGCTCTGCCGGTGATTCTGTAAGGTTCAATCTCGATACCAGAGAACTCGGACTGGCCGGGATATTTCAGAAACCCGTAGATCGAAATACGCTGGTTACCACCTTGAAAATTAAACTGGGAATTAACTGAATACACAAAACTATGCGCATGGAAGAAGCATCTGTCCTTTATGAACAGTAATATTAAAATATCGGGATTCACATTCGTAAGGGATGCTGTCCGCCTTGATTATCCCATAGAGGAATCCATCAGATCAGCGCTTCCCATAGTCGATGAGTACATAGTCAATGTTGGCGACTGCAGCGATAATACACTGGAAGTGATCAGAAGTATCCCGGATCAAAAAATAAAAATAATCGAGACCGACTGGAACCCAGACAGATTTGTGGATGGCGCAACAATTGCCGATCAGACCAATATCGCCCTCGATCAATGCCGGTATCCATGGTGTTTCTATCTTCAGGCTGATGAGGTTGTTCATGAAGATGATTATGAAAAAATAACAGGCACCATAGAGAAGTACGACTCAAGAGACGATGTGGATGGGCTTCTTTTCCAATATAACCACTTCTGGGGTGATTACAGCAGGGTCCATAGAAGCCACAACTGGTACGACAGAGATATCCGGGTTATCAGGAACAGCAGAAACGTACGAAGCTGGAAAGATGCGCAGAGCTTCAGAATAGATGGTAAAAAACTCCGGGTTGTCGATTGCCGCGCACGGATATACCACTACGGATGGGTTCGTCATCCAGAGGTGATGAGAAAAAAAACGATAGTAATGGACAGTTTCTACCATGATGATGAATGGATGAAAAAAAAACATTCAGATTCAGGTAAACCCTGGGACTACGG
Organism: Candidatus Aegiribacteria sp.; assembly: GCA_021108005.1. Classification (NCBI taxonomy): domain Bacteria; kingdom Pseudomonadati; genus Candidatus Aegiribacteria; species Candidatus Aegiribacteria sp. The sequence goes on along the minus strand of JAIORS010000069.1, from coordinate 34,251 downwards.
CCCCTTGAGCAGAATTCCTCTTTTTAAAGATACACATCCTTCCGCGATGCAGGAGCGGATCAGAAACAAGAACTGGAAAGCGGAGGATTACTCCGACCAGAACAACCCGCCTGACCACGAACACCTCCGACTGTTGAGCAGGGTTCACTCGGCCATCGAAAGACTGATAGGAAGAAAGATAGGCGGCTATTCCAACTGGATACTGGTTGAATAGCACGTAATCCATGCTTGGATAGGTTAACATACTGACCGAACAGATATTATATAGTAGATTACCGAAGACAAATCAGTTCTTAAATCCACACGGAGGTAAATCGATGTCCGTACCATTCCTTGACCTGAAGACACAGTACAAACAGATAAAAGGCGAAATCGAAAATGAACTCACTGAAGTTCTTGATACCTGCTATTACGTTCTTGGCCCCAAGGTTGCCTCTTTTGAAGAGAAGTTCGCTGAAATAACCGGAACCAGGTTTTGTGTCGCTGTATCCAGCGGCACCGCAGCCGTGCATCTTATGATATGGGCAGCAGATCTCCCCACTGGAAGCGGTATCATCGTTCCTCCAAACACTTTCACCGCATCTACAGAGGGGATTGTGCTGGCCGGACATATTCCTGTATTCGTGGACGTAGACAGAGATACATTCAATCTTTCCCCTGAAAAAGTTGAGAGTTTTCTTGAATCCTGTTCGGAAGGAGGCAGACCCATCGATCCGAAAACGGGAGCGGAGATCAGGGGTATTCTCGCGGTAGACCTTTACGGACAGCCTGCCGAACTGCCGGAGCTTGAAAAAATCTCAGAGCATTACGGTCTTCTTCTTTTTGAGGATGCCTGCCAGGCTCATAACGCCTCAAGAAACGGAAGACCCGCGGGCAGTTTCGGCACAGCCGCGGCATTCAGTTTTTATCCCGGGAAAAACATGGGAGCTTTCGGTGAAGGCGGAGCTGTAACCACAAACTCCGAAGCTATCGCCGCGAAAGTAAGAGCACTGCGGGATCACGGTTCAAGGGAAAAATATTACTACGATTATATAGGACACAACTACAGAATGTCGGCCTTCCAGGGTGCAGTTCTGGGCGTAAAAACCAAGTATATCTCACAATGGAACGACAGAAGAAGAGAAGCCGCGTCAAGGTATAACGAACTCCTTTCAGATCTTCCCGTTGAGCTTCCTGTAGAGAATGGAGATGTAAGACATGTGTACCACCTCTATGCCATTCATTTACCGGAAAGAGATTCCCTGAGGAACTTCCTGAGTGACCGGGAAGTTGCTTCCGGTCTTCACTACCCACTCCCACTGCACGTGCAGAAGGCTTACAGCTACCTGGGATACGAAGCAGGTGATTTTCCAGTAGCGGAATACAACAGCACGAACAATGTTACACTGCCCATGTTCCCGGATATTACGGAAAGCCAGCAGGATACTGTGGCTGCGGCCATGATATCCTACTTCTTGAAGAAGGACTGATTTGCCTCTCAGGCGTACTTGCTATTTAAACCGCCTGTACTACTTCACACTCCTGATAAGCGATTGTCTAATAATCGCTCTATCGATTCTGTTCGCGATACTGATACGCTTCGGCTCTCTTGATACAGCAACAGTGTCATTCTCGGCAATTGCTGGAACGTGGGTATTCCTGACCATAGCTGAAATACTGGCCATGATGGTGGAAGATCTTTACGTGATTAGAACAACCGTCAACAGGACAATGAACATCTTCAGGACGATAAGAACGATAATTACGATTTCAGTTCTTTTCATCGTTGTTCTCTTCCTCGCACACTTCCCTACAAACGTATTCATCTGCAGCAGACTGGCGGTTTTCATATTGATGATACTGTGGCTTACGATGACAGTAATTGACAGGCTGCTGATTATCCCAAGAATTTTCCCTCGCCTGCTGAGAACTCTGGGGTTCGGAAAGATAACGATAGTACTATTCGGCACGAATACTGTATGTAAGAAGATTAGATCAACATTTCTGAAATCTCCTGTTTACCAGCGACTGTTTGAATTCAAGATATATTCACAACCTCTGCCGGACAATCCAGACGAACGATACACCAGATGTATGGAGATTCTGAAAAATGAAGGCGCCACGGAACTCATCATGGTGTTCAATGAGGAAGACTTCGATTCAATTGCCCGTTTTTCACTGCTTACAAGGCGTGCCGGAATTCCTTTCTCAATATACTCAAGGAAAATACTGGAATTGGGTTACTTCGATCCATGGATAACAATCGACAGGTACGCCGCTCTTACATTCTGCAGCAGAAAATGGACAGGAATTGCAAACGCTCTCTGGCGCGCAAACGATATTCTAATTGCCTTTGTGGGTCTGCTGGTCTTCCTGCCTTTCATTGTTGTCATTGTTCCCGCCATTGCGCTAACAAGCCCCGGCGGGGTTCTTTTCAAACAGACAAGAATCGGCTACAGGAAAAAACCCTTCAGTTTTCTGAAGTTCAGATCGATGCGTATCGATGCTGATGACAGGAGGAGTGTACATAAAAAGTATTTCATGAAGTACGTGAACGGAGACGCAGCCTCAAAATCGGAAAACGTTGAAGTATTCAAGACCATCAGTTCGAAGGCTGTTACTTCGATTGGAAGAATTATCAGAAAAACATCAATGGATGAAATCCCGCAGATTCTGAATGTGCTCAGGGGTGAAATGAGCATCGTGGGTCCGCGCCCTTGCATAGATTATGAGATGGAACACTATACCAGCGAATGGCTCCAGGAGCGGTTTACAATAAAACCGGGCCTTACGGGAATATGGCAGATATACGGCAGAAGCAGGCTCGATTTTAAGAAATCCCAGTTCCTTGATTTCATCTACGTTCTGTCCAGAACGGACGGCACAAATATAAGGTTTATTCTGAAAACTTTTCCCGTAATACTTTTTGGCAAGGGTGGTCTGTAGCCTGCTCCGCAGCTAATCTGACTCCGGCCCCCTGATAACCCTGGTATGATTAAGAACCCATTCGGCAATGGATTCATCATCAGTGGTTTCTGTAATCCATAAGAACATCTGTGTCATATGGCGTTTTTGAAAAACCAGCGTGGCTTCATCCAGTTCAACAGCTATCCCGATAATGTCCCACCCGGCAACTATACTGTCCATCGCTGCAAAGAAAACACCTCCGTAATGCTTCAGCAGGGAATCACCTTCTGCCAGAGAACCTGACATCGAAACTACAAGCATACTGTCCTGCAGAAAAGCTGAATGAACAGGAACGCCAATTGCCTGAAGATCAGAGCATATTTCGCATGCTGCTACTGATGTGATCAGTATGGTAACGAATATAGCTTTCAAACTGAAACTCTTTTCCAGAATGGGTCAACTCAACTCGGTTGTTAATCTACCAATACCTTTCCAATCTGAAAAGACCCTTATCCGTGATTCTTGAAACTCCTTCGAAAAACTCCTATATTCCAACTACGATGAAAATATTATTTTTTGCATTGATTCCTGCTATTGTACCTTATCCGTTAAACGCGGTTGGTCCCCGGTTGCCCGAACCGCAGACTATGCAGCTTATAATGAATCTTGACAGAGAAATATCCGGGCTGCTCGACGCCTACCTTGAAGCAGTACCGGAGTGTCCTGTTTATCCTGACACACCTGTCAGGCTTTGGGTTCTGGATCTTGCCTGGCTCCGGGCGGAAGCGGCCATTGACGAATTTGAAAAACTCAACACAGGAGCGACATTCTCGGACAGCACCGCAGAAGCATGGTCGGCTTATCTGCTTTCTTCAAAGGAATACCTTAGAGTGTTTTCGGTAATCCAGGGTACTTACCATCAAGCGGGTGTACCTGAAAGCACTGTCTGCATAGAACTTGAAAGCGAACTTCTTAGTATCGACTCTCTGTGGCGCATCAATGAAACTGAATTATTAGAATTATTCGTGGAAGAGGAAGCTAAATGAAAAGTACGAAAAAAGAGGGAACCTGGGAAACTAAAACAGGGCTCGCCCGGATGCTTAAAGGCGGCGTGATAATGGACGTTGTCACTTCGGAGCAGGCTTCAATCGCACAGGAAGCGGGAGCTGTAGCAGTTATGGCGCTTGAAAGAGTGCCCGCGGACATTCGTGCCCAGGGGGGCGTGGCCAGAATGTCAGACCCCGATATGATAAGAAGTATCCAGGAAGCAGTTGATATTCCTGTCATGGCGAAATGCAGGATAGGGCACTTCGTCGAAGCCCAGATACTTGAAGCTATGGATATCGATTACATCGATGAATCTGAAGTCCTGACCCCGGCAGACGAAAAATTCCATGTGAACAAACACAATTTCAGTGTGCCTTTCGTATGCGGAGCCACCAACCTTGGCGAAGCTCTTAGAAGGATAGGTGAAGGCGCGGCTATGATCCGCACGAAGGGTGAGGCGGGAACAGGCAATGTGGTTGAAGCTGTCAGGCATGCCAGAGCTGTAACCGGAGCCATCGCCAGACTAAAAGTTGCACCACCTGAAGAATTGATGACCATCGCAAAGGAAATGGGTGCTCCATACGACCTTGTAAAATATGTCCATGAAAACGGATGCCTCCCTGTTGTGAATTTCGCGGCAGGAGGAGTAGCTACTCCAGCGGATGCGGCTCTGATGATGCAGCTGGGGCTGGATGGAGTCTTTGTTGGCAGCGGTATATTTAAAAGCGGTGAGCCTGAAAAACGCGCAAGAGCAATTGTAGAAGCGGTAAGCCGGTTCGATTCACCGAAAGTGCTTGCTGATATTTCCAGAAATCTTGGCGAAGCGATGGTGGGCATTAACATTTCCACAATCCCCGATGAAGAACGAATGGCTGACAGGGGCTGGTAAACCTTGCCTTCGGTTGGAGTCCTGGCTCTTCAGGGCGGAGTAGCGGAACATATTGCAATCCTCACAAAACTGGGGTGCGAAGTTCGTGAGATTCGAATCCCGGCTGATCTGAAATTAATTTCGGCTCTTTTCCTTCCAGGGGGAGAATCAACCACACTTATCTCTCTCATGAACAGGTGGGAACTTACGCTCCCATTGATAGAAATGGGAAACAATGGTTTTCCCATCTTCGGCACCTGCGCTGGAGCTGTTCTGCTTTCCGGGGAGATAAGCGAAAAGGAGCATACTGTTAAACAGGATAGCCTCAGACTTGCCGATGTTAAAGCTGTCCGGAATTTTTTCGGCCGTCAGGCAAGCAGTTTCGTTGAATCCATAGAAGTTACAGGCCTTAATGAACCTTTCAAAGGAGTTTTTATCAGAGCTCCCCTTCTTCTACCTCTATCCAAAGATGTGAAAATTCTGAGCCGGATCGAAGATGGCCCGGTTCTGTTACAACAGGATAATCTGTGGTTGTCATCGTTCCATCCGGAATTGACTCAGGACAGCAGAATACACAGGCTCTTTCTTGAAAGTAATGGAATTCTGAAAGGAAAGAAATAATGCCTATTTACGAATATCTCTGCACTCGATGCAATACGATTTTTCAGTTCCTCGTCAGACATCCCTCAGATAAAACATCTCCAGTCTGCCCCAAATGCGATAGAAACGACAAAATGGAAAGGGTTATGAGCGCATTCTCCGTGAAAAGCGGATCATCCTCAATTGAAAGTATGGCTGATGACCCTTCAATGGCGGGACTTGATACCGAAGATCCAAAAGCCATGGCAAAGGCCATTCGTCATATGGCCGATGAAATGGGAGAGGATCTGGGGACTGAGGTTAACGAAGCTCTATCAAGACTGGAAGCCGGAGAAGATCCCGAAAAAATCGAAAGGGATCTTGAGGAATCGGGCTTCGATACGGGGGAAGGTGGTTCTCCTTCAAGAGCACCGGGCCTTTACGAAGCCTGAACCGTATTCAGTATATCACTGAAAACAACCGAGCCTTTCCGGGATCGGGATAATCCCACCACTGCCATACATATACCATTCTTCCATTGAATCCTGCCGGCAGATGAAATTCGCAGTTCCGTAAGCGGGAGTGCCTGTTAAGTCATCAGGACCTATGAAAATTCCAAATTTTCAATAGCCATCCATACACTATCAACGGGAGAATATTAATAGTAAGAAGGCTGTTCCACAGGATTGCTACAGGCAATTAATATCAAGATTGGAACAAGAACCAAACATATTACCGTAAAGGAATAATTTCTGTAATATTGACAATCTTTTTTATTGTTAACCACCTTTGATCGCTATATCATAACTGAATAAAGTGATCGCGGAAAATCCACTTTCCTATTATTCAGTCAGGACGAACCTAAGGCTTTCATGAAAATCCTCACCATTCAGCACGCAAATGTAGATACCGGGAGGGATATTCTGAATACGAACAGTGCTGATTCCAGCTTCGTACTGTTTCTCCGGAACGTTAAGGACCCTTCTTCCCGAGAGATCATATACGGAAAGTGCCATGGTCATCGGATTTTCACAAGTCAGTATAACTGAGGCGAGGTCTGAGAGGGGATTGGAGGAAACCGAGAGTATTCTCATGTCCTCTAGGTCACCTTCGCCGATTCCCAGCTCATCCCAGGTCAGCTGTACGAAGGAAAGCCAAGGGGTAACGCAGAAATCCGTAGTTTCCATGTTAACTCTGTACTGGAAGTATTGCTCCCCGTTTCCCACCACAGCACCCACCTGTACAGGGGAGGTATAAAGTGGTTCAGACCAGTTACCCATCTCGGTATGGTCATCTGAAGTTCTTATCTGCAAGTAGAGTACCGTTCCTGCAGGGACCTCGGATTGCCATGTGAGGGTCTGATAGTCGGTCGAGATTACATCGGTATCAAGAATACTGGATTCAAGATAACCATCGGATGAATAACCGTCCTCACTCAGATCCCACCATGTTATTTTTCCGGACAACTTGCAAGTAACCAGGTCATTCTTTCCGTCTCCATTGATATCGGACGGATGAACTGACCATGGAGAATTTGCAGCGGGTGCGAATGTGTGTATGGCCCAGCTCTCTCCGATCCCATCCATATTTTCGCACCAGAAAACCCATCCGCCTGAACAATGAACCAGGGAACAGATGTCGATGTCACCATCCGCGTCGAGATCAGCGGTATGAACATCAAACAGTGCATTGCCCCAAGGTATACTGAGGTGAGCAACGGCTACTTCCGTCCATGCACCTCCAAGTCCATCGTCGTTCCTAAACCAGACAACATCGTCATCCGTTGCGGATACTGCGGCAACATCGAAATCACCATCACCATCGATATCTCCCGCATGCATTGACTGTGGATTCACTATAGAAGTGCTGATGACATGCTCTATCCATGTCGTACCTGTGCCGTCCTCGTTTTCCCACCAGTACAATTTATTATTGAGACATTCCAGTCCAATGAAATCCAGGTATCCATCGGAGTTTATGTCGCATGGATTCCCGCATATGGCACCTAGCATGTTATGGGCGATACCATGTTCCACCCAGGTTTCCCCGATTCCATCGATGTTCTCACACCAGAGGAAAGTGTCGAACCACCATGAAGCCAGAGCAAAATCGGTATCACCATCCCCATCCATATCAGCACACTCGACCCATTCGGCCTTATCGCAGGCGAGGTGTTCTTCCCATTGGGTTCCAGTACCGTCGGTATTGGACCACCAGCACACGGATTCATCTCGGCCACCGGCAGCGACATCCATTGTACCGTTGCCGTCGATATCTCCAGAAACCACGGATTCACCTAAAGGAAACCCAATATCGATCACGTGTTCGTCCCATGAGGAGCCTGCCCCATCGAGATTCTCCCACCAGAGTACCTGTTGAGTTCCGCCCATGTAACCGAAGAGAGCTATGACATCCTCATCTCCGTCACCGTCGATATCAGAGGAAAAAACGGAAACGGGTTCGTCATTTGATACATCGATTAGAGTTCTCTCTGCAGCCGATAGAAGAAGCTTGGGGAAACTCGAATCACCGTCACACCAGAAGCATATGCCGGATGACTGATAGAAAGTGTGACCCCACCAAGTCAAAACAGGGCCCGGAACTCCTCCGCCATTACGCCAGCTGATCTGCGTCGTATCTGCACCAGCAATGCCTGCGACTAGAAAAAGAATGCTTGTAACAACAAAATACTTGTACATCGGTTACCTCTTTTCAAATACCTCGAACCAACCGTCTGCCAATGACCAGTGAGTTTCTCCCTTTCCGAATAGTAGGAAAGTGGATTTTCCTCAATCCCATACCTGCTTCGTTCCCTTCCTGGGAATATGGGTAATTAATCGATTGATCTCAATGACCGGGGTCGTGACTCGATACAATTACCAGTGTTCCGGGTACTGTATTTCCGATTCGCTGATTTCTTCCGAAAGCAGTTTATTCCTGAGTATTCCAAGGGAATCATCAATTGAACTTCTCCTTCAAGAGCACCGGGCCTTTACGAAGCCTGAACCGTATTCAGTATATCACTGAAAACACCCGAAGCGATCATTTTCGCAACAGCTTCTATATCTTCTGCGAACTGCCTGTCCTCCCGTAGTGGTTCTACCTTCTCCCTTATGGCTTCGTATATCCTGCCTGTTCCTCGCCCATGCTTTCCGCGGTGAATGAATTCCGCCGCCTGGGCAGCGCATACAAGCTCGGTAGCTAAAACGTAGGTTGAGTTTTCGACAACATTCAAAGCCTGGTAAGCAGCTGTAGTACCCATGGATACATGATCCTCCTGAGAGCCGCTCACCGGAATGCTGTCCACACTGGCTGGATGGGATAGAACCTTATTCTCGCTTACGAGGGAAGCTGCGGTGTACTGGGCTATCATGAATCCCGAATTAAGACCGGGATCAGGCGTGAGGAAAGCAGGTAACCCGCTAAGATCAGGGTTCAGCAGCCTCTCAATGCGCCTTTCGGAAATGTCAGCAAGCTCCGCCACTGAAAGGGCAAGGTGATCCGCGGCAAAGGCCATCGGCTGTCCGTGGAAATTGCCTCCGCTTACGAAGGTGCCGTCCTCCATCAAAAGGGGATTGTCAGTAACAGAAGCCAGCTCAATTGACAGGGTCGATTGGATGTAACGCAAGGCGTCTCTGGTGGCTCCGTGAACCTGAGGAACGCATCTCAGAGAGTAAGCATCCTGAACCTTATCGCAGGCTTTATGAGATATCAGTATCTCACTGTCCCTGATTAACGCCAGAAGGTTGTCAGCGGTTTCTATCGCGCCCATATGTGGCCTGAGGCCTATCAGTTCCCTGCTGAAAGGCCGTGTAGTGCCCAGGAGAACTTCAAGGGACATCGCAGCGGCGGCATCCGCGGCATCTGCCAGCCGGCACGCTTCAATGTATGCGAGTGATGTAATGGCTGTCATTGTCTGAGTACCATTTATAAGGGCCAGCCCCTCCTTGGCTCCCAGAGTAACAGGATCCAACCCGATTTTGTCAAGGGCTTCCGCTCCCGAAATGATTTCATCGTTATCCACACACTTACCCTCCCCTATGAGAGGAAGACTCAGATGAGCAAGGGGAGCAAGATCACCGGATGCCCCGAGAGATCCCTTGATTGGGACTGCCGGATAAATATCACTGTTCAGGATTGCAAGCATCTGATCAAGGGTTTCCTCGCGAATGCCGGATCTTCCCCTTGCCAGAGAGGCGATTCTAAGGAACATCATCACTCTGGTGACGGATCTGGAACATATTGGGCCTGTTCCACAGGCGTGACTCAGCAGCAGATTTTTCTGCAGGAGATCAAGTTTATTCGGACTCACTATTGAATTGGCAAGCCTTCCGAATCCTGTATTTACACCGTAAACAGGCTTGCCGCTGCTGACTACTTCTTCAGTTCTTATTCGTGAATTCCTTATAGCAAATCTTGCGTCTTCCGACAGTTCTGCAGACGCTCCCCCGGCGATTCTGAGAACCTGACCCAGTTCTGTTCCTTCTGTTCCGATAATTATCCTGTCCATACATACTCCATCAGCGCGAAAATTATGCGTTTAATATATCAATTTGAATATACCGCTTTCCTGATAGTAATAATATACCGCTCACGCAAATGTGTCATTCTGACTCATGAGCACCTGCATCCAGTTCTTCCCTTGCTGTTACCGATCTCAGCCATACCCATATGACACTGTGCTATAAGTCCTTTTACGATTCGTTTTGTAATAGTACACCAGTTGGCATTTACCTTGCTTAATTTGTGACTGCGAAATTTCGAAATATCCATTAACCAAATCAAGGATTGGAAAGAAGGGAGAAAACACATGGGTAAAAACGCAATTCACCCGCTCTTCGACCGTGTACTGATCAAACGGGAAGAGCCGAAGGAAATGGTAAAAGGTGGTATTGTTATTCCCGATACCGCAAAGGAGAAACCACTCGAGGGTACCGTTGAAGCTGTCGGACAGGGTAAAAGAAACGATAGCGGAGACGGCTTCGTGGCCCCTATCGTTAAAAAGGGAGATCACGTTCTTATAGGCAAATACTCCGGTACGGAAGTTAAAGTACTGGACGACGAGTACGTTATTGTACGCGAGGATGATATTCTCGCAGTGCTTAGCGAATAATTAAGGAGGTATAAAGTATGCCAGCTAAAGAACTCAAGTTCGATCAGGACGCAAGGCACGCCCTTCTTTCAGGGGTTGAGAAACTCTCCAGGGCTGTCAAGGTTACCCTTGGCCCCAAGGGAAGAAATGTTGTCCTCGAAAAGAAGTGGGGCAGCCCGACCATAACGAAAGACGGCGTTACTGTCGCTAAGGAGATCGAGCTACCTGACAAATTTGAAAATGTCGGTGCCCAGCTGATCCGCGAAGTTGCCAGTAAAACCAGCGATGTTGCAGGAGACGGTACTACAACCGCTACACTTCTTGCCGAAGCTATCTATCGCGAGGGGCTTAAGAACGTCACTGCGGGCGCTAACCCGATGTCCCTCAAAAGAGGTATCGATGAAGCGGTTAAAGTAGTAGTCGAAGAACTCAAGAATCTCTCCCGCGATGTTTCCGGTAAGGATGATATAAAACAGGTCGCTGCCATATCAGCCAACAACGATGATATGATCGGCGATATTATCGCTGAAGCTATGGATAAGGCCGGGAAAGACGGCACTATTTCTGTTGAGGAAGCCAAATCAATGGAGACAACCCTTGATGTTGTTGAGGGTATGCAGTTCGATAGAGGATACCTCTCTCCATACTTCGTTACAGACGCTGAGAATATGGAAGTCGTCCTCGAAAAACCTTACATTCTCATTCACGAGAAGAAGATATCCAGCATGAAGGATCTCCTTCCCATACTTGAGAAGATAGCACAACTCAGCAAGCCTCTTCTTATCATAGCCGAGGATATTGAAGGCGAAGCCCTCGCGACACTTGTTGTGAACAAGATGAGGGGAATGCTCCAGGTCGCTGCCGTGAAAGCACCAGGATACGGAGACCGCCGCAAGGCGATGCTCGGTGATATAGCCGTTCTCACAGGAGGCAGGTCTATTACCGAAGATCTGGGAATCAAGCTTGAGAACATTACACTTGATGATCTTGGATCAGCTACCAGCGTCCGTATAGACAAAGATAACACGATCATCATCGACGGTAGCGGCGAGACAGTCGACATCCAGGGCAGGATCAGTCAGATCCGCAAGCAGATAGAAGATACAACTTCCGACTACGACAAGGAGAAACTGCAGGAACGCCTTGCCAAGCTCGCGGGTGGAGTTGCCAGGATAAACGTCGGCGCGGCAACCGAGACCGAAATGAAGGAAAGAAAAGCCAGAGTTGAGGATGCTCTTCACGCTACCCGGGCAGCCGTTGAAGAGGGTATCGTTCCCGGTGGCGGAACAGCCCTGCTCCGTTGCGAGAAGACACTTGACGGGCTCAAGCTCAAGGGTGAAGAGGCTGTAGGTGTGGACATCGTCAGAAAAGCGTTGTCCGAGCCTCTCAGGCAGCTTGCCATTAACGCAGGTCTTGAAGGCGCAATAGTCGTTGAGAAAGTCAGAAGCCTTTCGAAGGATCAAGGTCTGAATGTACAAACGAACGAATACGGAGACATGTTCAAACAGGGCATTGTCGATCCGACAATGGTCACAAGATCAGCTCTTCAGAACGCCTCGAGTATTTCGAGCCTTCTGGTAACAACCGAATGCATAATTACAGAAATACCAGAACCCGAACCACCTGCCCCTGCCGGTGGCGGCGGTATGGGCGGTATGGGCGGAATGTACTAAAAGACGTTCTACCGTTAATAAGAGAGAACCCCGGGCAAATGCCCGGGGTTTTTCTTTATTAATGATGGACGCAAAATCCTCCGTCACTTATTTTCTATTCCGGCGGCACCAGGTTCATTGGTACGCTCATGGGAATATTCTCAACCTGTTCACTTGATGCTCCGAAGCTCAGGGACTGTACTGCAGCCCTGACAGCAGGTTGTAATGAGGACAAGCTTCCAGCTGCTGAAACACTTATTCCAACAACAGATCCGCTGGGTGTAATTGAAAAACTTATACTGATAGTCCCACCGGCCGAGGGATTGTTTCTCAGAAGATCTTCGTAAGCACGCTTTACCCTCATGTTGATCATATTGATCTTCCGCCTGATATCTGTCATGCTGCGACCCTGAACACCGATTTCTGAACTCGATGAATGGGTGGAGAAGGATACTTCAGCTGCCCTGTGAACTGCTTCAACTTCGCTGGAGGATACTCCTTCAATACTTGCGCTGGGGCCGCCGCCACTACCAATAAGACCACCGATACCCCCTGAACCGCCTCCGCCGGCTCCTGCAATCACTGCTTGCCCGCCTCCTCCGGACGCGAGCCCGGCTCCGGTAGCCGCAGCCGACTGCAAATCACTTGCGATGCCTGCGGAGCCGCCGGTGCTTCCGGTTCCGTATGCGGCAAACCCTATGCTCTGAAGAACGGCTTCACCTGCGGCCGTACCGTCAGATACACCATTTGATTCACCGCTTCCGGCTCCTCCGCCGCCTCCGGAACCAGCTTCAACAGTTTCCTCGCCTATGGTCATGTCTGTTACTATCTCCTCGCCAACACCCTCGGTCTGTCTGGTCTGGCTGGCAAGTGTAGCTACCCTGGCGGTTGGAGCTCTTCGAAGCTTCTGCTCTTTGGTTTCTCGGATCACGGTAACAAATCTGTCAAAGACCGAGCCTGTTAGAAGGGCAATCGCAAGACCAAGCCCGAATACTACCGCAATTCTGTTTGATTCCTCACGGTTCCCCTTCATCGCCAGCCCATCATGAGGTCTGGATGCAAAATTGTCCCAGTCGTATTCAGGGGCAACGTACTTCTTCCTGGGAAGTTCGGCTTTGGGCTCAGGTTTTTTCAGAACTTTCGGAGGTTCTTCGAAACTGAAGAATACCTCTGTATTTCCAAGGGTGAAGACGCCACTCACATTCTTATCGAAAACCCATGTGTAGGAATCTCCCTGTTTCTCCTTCTCCATGAGGTTGCGCTCAATTAGTGTATGGAAAGGTATGACACTTCCTTTAACTTCTACTCCGCCTTTGATTCCGGGGATTAATCTTAAAAGATACTTGCTATTATGAGGCTCAAGTAAAGTATGAATTCTTGGAAGTTTAATGTTCTTCACCGTTACGGTGTTGTAGTCGGCTTCGCCAACTGTCATTAAACCAGCGTTGGGTACAAGTTCTGTTTTTCCATTAGTATCTTCAATGGTAATTTTAAGAACCCTGTTATCGGGTTTTTCCGCCTTTATACTCGCAGCCTTTGCGGCTTTAACCTTCTTCTCTATTTTTTCCTGCGGTTTAGCTTTCGGCTTCTCCGGGGGAACAATGAACCCGAAATGGATCAGAAATGGGCCTACATTGATCTGCCCCTGGTCCAGATATTTGATATTGAGAAGATATAATCCATCAGGGTCAACAGGGAATATTCCCAGATCCCGCATATCAGCGAATTTGAGAACCGCGCCGTCCCCGGATTCGATTGAAGCGTCCATATCGTCTGAAAGCCTGAGAATCCAGGTTTGAGTATCTTCGCCAGGTGTAATGAATAGCATACTGTCAGGGAGGTTGGCTCCCTCAACAATAATGTTATTATTGTATCCGGTACCAATCCTAACGGATTCCCTGCCTGGAATCAGCTTGTTAACAATTTTGCCATCCTGCATAATGGCAATCGCGAGTACTTTTTTTGCTTTTTCCTTTTCAGGTGTCATTCTTCATCGCCACCTTCCACCTTGATTACGGTCAGATTCTGGGTGGCGTAACCAGCCTGGGCGCAGCTGCTCATGACCCTTTGAAGAAGAATAGCCTGCGTCGCAACGTCTCCCTGAATGTTGACCTTCATTTCCTCCGTATCTGTTATACCACGCATCTGCCTGGTATATTCCAAATGGTCGGAAAGTCTATCCACAAGGATTGGAATGGGATTGCCTTCACGCATTATTGATTCGTCAACGAATACAATAGGTTCTCCGTCTACGACTATAGCATCATTGGTCACAATTATCTCCAGATTCAGCTCAATTTTTTGCTCTGCTCTGGACTCGGGCAACGTAAGTGCGTCACTTACGGTAACAATCTGCCCTTCCGCGCTGTAACTCTTAAGCAGGAAAACTACAAGAATAGTGAACATATCTATCATTGATGTAAGATTCAGTGTTACTTTCTTATCCTTACCCCTTATAACTGCCTTGCTTTTTTTGTATCCGAGCATGAGAGGAAGATGCCGTTTGGTTGGCGCACTACTCATGTTTACTCACCTCCAGCTCCGGCAGCAATCGCTCTCTGAAGCACGTTATACGCTGCCACCTGAAGACCGGGCTGATCAAAGCCGTGATCAGCGCATACATCTATTGCCATCACGATATTGTCGTAGCGGACATCATCGACGGTAAGTATTGTTATCTTGTGAACCGGAATGGACGGGAAAGCTTCGTTAATATCCTCCCTGAATTCTTCAAGAGCTTCAGCTAGAGAATCATAATCGTAGCTGTTTACCATTTCCCCGCCTCTTTCCTCAAGATACACTCTTCCTATGGATCTGGTTCCGAATACTGTACCCAGGAACATTTCCTCATTTGTTATGATTACTTTGGGTTGAAGCTGCTGTTCCTCCGACTGGGCCAGACTGGTAGTTCCGGCTCCCGAACTGATACCTTCGGTTGGAGACATCTCAATGATCGATATCTCCAGAAATGACGCACTCAGTAGCAGGAATGGTATTATCACGCAGAACAGGTTCATAACCGGGAGGAGATCAAGCTCCGGCGAATGCCTGATTCTATGACTTCTACCAGTTGCTGCTTGTGCCATTAGCCTTCCTTCCTGGCCTGGGCAAGCATATTGATGACCATGACCGAGTACCTGTCTATGTCATCTATAAGAGCATCGGTCTTGGCTGTAAGGAAAGAGTGTGCTATCAGAAGCGGTATAGCGGAAATCAGTCCGAATGCGGTTGTACTCATTGCCATAGAGATACCGTTCGCGAGCATTATACTCTTCTCTGCGGGATCAGCGGCAGCAACCGATTCGAAAGCGGCAATCAATCCGAAAATGGTACCCAGGAGACCAACCATGGTTGAAACATTCGCAAGCATTGCCAGATACCCGGTACGGGCATTGAGCCGTGGCAGTTCGGCAAGTGCCATCTCATCAACAGCATTCTGTATGTCACGTTCAGTATTCCTGTAATTCCTGAGAGCTGCTTCTATTATTCGGGCAAGAGGAGCGTTCTTATCCGCGCAGGAGGCGATTGCGCCTTCAATACTGCCCTTTCTTATCAGTTCAGCTATCCTGCCCATGAATTTTTCAGGTTTCATATCCGCAATACCAAAAAGGAAAATGAATCGTTCAACTATTATCGCTATACCTGCGGCAAGGAATACGAGAATAGCCCACATCGCCGGTCCACCATCGCGGAAGAACGCAGCCATGTCGGAAAGCAGACCTCCCTTTTCAAGCTCCTCAGCTTCAATCTCGGCAGCTTCAACAATTTCCGGCTCAACCGGTTCTTCTTCTACAGGTGCAACCGGATCCTCCTGAACGGCGGTTGAATCAACCGCGGTAGAATCGGTTGCCGTACTGTCAGCAGCTTCTACCGGCTGCTGTGCGAACAGGGATCCTCCTATCAGAAGGATTGAAATAGCGAGTAAAATTGGAAGTGTTATCCGTTTCATCTATGATCTCCTCTCGAATAACAATCTAGTTTCAATTTCCAACAAGATCAAGTATAAGATTACCAATAAGGTCAAGACCAGCAACTACACCAAAAACCAGCCCCTGTTCGTCGTCTCCCTGATAATATCGATATCCTGATATACCACCAAGTACCGCAACTGAGCCGTATCTTACCCACATAGGTAAAACTATCATTTCACGCCCGGCTCCAAGATCTGGTTCATCTGCGAATGCGCCTGGATAGACGGGTTTGATGATATCTTCAATAAAACTTCTTTGTAAAAGCACATTGCTGAGATCCGGGGTAGCCTTCAGCATCATGAAAAGAGCCTGGGGAGTTCGAAGCTCTCCTCTGATAGTTATTTCCTCAAGAACGAGCCTTCCCCCTTCCCAGCTTGCTCCTTCACTTTCTTCTACGCCTTCCTGGGCATAAACAGCGGTGACGGCCATTGTAACAACAACGAAAAGAAGAATCATTCTTCTTGCAGTTCCCACGGATCCACAGCTGACTGTGTTTGTTAGAAGGGCCACAGGAAGCACCCCCCTCCACCGTCATCCGACTGTTCATCGGATTCAGATTCAACTGCGGGGATTTCCGTATCGCCAGAATCGGGAAGTTGCGAATCATCTGTGGTTCCGGATTCACCGGTATCGTCACCGGTTTCAGGAGAAAACCCGTCATCAATTACAGTACCGGTACTGTCCGGAGTTGCTGCCGGTTCCTCAATAATCGTCGTTGAGGAGGAATAGCCTACTTCAGCGCCAGCTCCGGGAAGAAGCAGATCGAGATTAGTAGCTATCGTATCCGTATATTCGGTTCGAATACCGTTGGATACCGCAAGCTGAAGACCGTTTCTATATGTTCCTATGGCACGCTGAATATAATCGTCATACACAATCATGAGAGTAGTGTAAAAGTCCTCCTCATCCTCAGGTGAGTAGCCTTCCGGCGGGTCCATGAAACCTACTGTGTTCGCAAAATCCTCCTGTAGCTTACCGATCTTCAGAACGGCTCTGAACACGTAATCATCATCAAGGTACGAGAATGTTCTGTTATAATTCGCAACAGTTCCATTGAAAAGCTGTGTTTTGTATTCTACATTATCAGTATTTGTAAACGTCAGAGCATAATAATCTGCTGCGAATATCTCACCAACATGGTATGCTGACATTGCCGGATAGGTTATCCGTCCATCTCTGTACTGATCGTAGATCGAAATACAATTCTCGAAATTGCTCTGCGCAATCGAATAATTCCCTATATCGTAATTGTATTCTCCGATTTTTGCGTACGCTTCGACCACAACGCCTGCAGTTCCGGCGCCCTCAGACGCGATCTGCTGGTAAACCCCGATAGCCAGATCCTGTCTGTCGCCGTCTTCGTAACACTGTGCGGCACTGGATAGAGCTGCGTTCATATCCGGCGCACCGGGGAAAGTATTATAGGCTTCAAGGTACAGCTGTGCGGCCCTTATATACTGCTCATCCTCCCTTAGAAGGTACGCAGCCCGAAGCAGGCCGCCCGGAGCATTTTCGTTGGCGGGATACGATGTGGCAAGCTCCTGGAACATCCTTACCGCGTTATCGATGGAGCCAGCTTTACCATAGGTTTCAGCAGCATCGAACAGTGCCACCGGAGCTACATCTGACCCGGAGTGTTCGTGTGCTGTTTGCTCCCATCTTGCCGCTGCGGCCAGCAAATCATCCGTATTTTCGCTTTCGGCAAGCGTAGCAGCATCGTTATACGCTGAAGAAGCAGCCAGATACTCGATGTCAGCGCCAAGATCCTCTCCGCTGATGGCAGCGGCCTGTGATGCCAGTCCGTACCATTCCTCAGCTTCAGCGTACAGTTCTTCCTGCTGGTAGGAATCAGCGATGAACTTGGCTGAACGCGCTTCGTAACCTGAACCGGAATAGTTGTTATAGATTATTTTGAACATCTCCCTGGCATTTTCGTACTCCCCTGCGTTGTAGAATTTCGGAGCCGAGGCCCACAGGAAGAACGAGACATTCTCGTCATCGGGGAACAGGTCGGAGTAAGTAAGAGCCGTTTCACGCAGATTTCCCCTCAATGTCAGGCTGTCCACACCCGGTACTTCTTCGTAAGCGATGAGATAGGATGAAAAAGCATTGTTGAAAGCATCTTCCTGTCTCTGGAAGGAACTGCTGTCCATCGCAACTTCGAAATACACATCCCCAGCCTTTACGTACTGTTCGGTATGGTAGTAAGCATCACCAAGGTGGAACTGATACTCGTAAGCCTTGGGTGAAGAGGGATACTGCTGAAGATAATTCTCTATTCTCTCAATTAGAGCTATGTTGGCCTGCGTATACAAAATGGGATCATCCTTTGAAGTTACCGTCTGCTCAAGGTAGTACTGTATCGCTTCTTCGAATGAAGAGCCTCGCAGGGAGTCGGTCAGGGCCAGTACAGATTCATCTCCCACGTTGTTGTACCAGTCGCTGTTCTCTCCATAAGTGGAAACAAGCGCATCGCGGGCATCAGCAGCAAGAGCGAATTCTCCGAGCTCTTCGTAAGCCTGTGCGATCCTTAATTGAAAAACAGGTGCTTCGGTACAGTACGGATTCTCGGAAAGCAGGGCATTGTACGCCTCTATCGAGGTTTCCCAGTTGGTCATTTCTGAAGAAACCTCTGCCATTTTTCCAAGAACACTTACAGTAGTAACTGAATCGTCGAAATCTGTAAGAAAGCTGACAGCAGCAGGTATAGCAGTAACAGACATGTCATGCATTTCGAGGAAATCGTACGCCATGTATTCCCGAGCTTCGTTAAGGATCCTGATATCACCCTTTCTTTGTATTCCCAGACTGTCAATGGCCTGGTCATCCCTGAGCAGATAAGCGAAGGTCGCGACGGACTGCCTGAAATCCTTGGTCAGATATTGAGTCCAGCCAAGCTTGTAAAGACCATGCTGGTAAAGATTCGGGCTGCAGCTGGGATAATCCAGAATATTCTGGAAATAAACCAGGGCTGAATCGTACTGGATTATATCGAAGTAATAATTGCCCACGCGGATGTTGCATTCAGCAGCGAGGTCGCTTTCAGGATATTCCTGCAGCAAATTTCTGTAATTCTCAACTGATCCCTCGAAATCCATCATCGATTCAAGGCAGTATCCAAGTGAATAGAATGCGATGTCCTCGACTTCGCTACCGGGAAATTCAGTAAGAATATGCTGATAAAGTTCTATGGATCGGGAGTAATCCTCCGGTATGAATTCCTCTATTCCTGCTGCCGCCTGCCGTTCGCTGTGCTGAAGATTATCTATGTCATAGTAAAGTTGAGCCAGCCTGACCAGAACATCGGATATAAATCTTGAATCCGGGTAGCTGGCCAGATATTCCTCAAAATGCCCCGCGCACTCAATGGCTGATTCATCTATTCTTCTATTAAGGATGTTGATCTCGCGCGTTCTTTTACTGTCAAGCGCTACCGCCTCAAGAGAATCTCCCTTTTCCAGCGCTTCCTGTATCCTGTTCCTGTAATAAGCACCAAGATAATCGATGGAATCGCGTCTCAGTTCGCGTTCCATGAATGTTGCCACGGCTATTCCGTACTGGGTTTCCTGAACCCAGTCATGTTCAGCAGTCATCCCTCCCCCGAACTTCGAGGAGAGATCCTGAAGAGAAAGCTTTATTCTTTCGATTTCCTTTTCAAGCTCGATAAGGTCCTGGCGGTCCTGTTCGGTTCCCGCGGATTCCGTCAGTGCATGCACTTCTCCTGCTGCAAGGGAAAGAACCTCCGTATTGCTTTTGCTCCGCTGGATAAGAATGCTCAGTTCACGCTCCAGATCCTCGGTGTCCATTTCAACCGGCAGAGAAAGAACTGTCTCGAGATAACTGATTTCTGTGAAAAGCTCCCTCATAAAAGCTTCTTCTTCTTCTATCATCTCAACAAGCTCCATGTCGCCCTGGGTATAGGCTTCCTCCTTAAGTTCAGCCAGCCCCAGTCTGATTCTATCAAGGCGTTCCCTTTCAAGTTGGTACTCCTCATGGGTAAGGGATGATCCTGAAAGGAAAAGATCGTAGTAATCCTCAGTTTCGCTGTGCTCGGCGAGAAGATCTTCGTACATCCTGATGGCAATAGCCAGGTCTTCAGCTCCCAGGGCACAATTAGCCTGGGCAAGTTCAAACTCCGATATCAGTTCCGAATTCGGAACATCTTCAATTACCTGTTCAGCAAGGTTGTACGCATCCTGATATTTCTCAAGACGCATCAATGTCCAGACTTTTCCAAGCATGGCGACATCGTAATAGGAACTGAAGGATGATACTCTGGAGTAATGCTCAAGGGCAGTTTCGTATTCTTCCTCTTTATCAACAAGTATCTGCGCAAGGGCGATCCTGGCTCTGTCCGCAAGGTCAGCGTTATCCGAAGAAACTCCGGTATCATCGATTATCGCACGGAGGGCAACCATGGCAGCATCAATATTGCCCTCTTCAACGTACGAAACTGCTTCCAGGTATTCCGACAGTATAAAATATTCACTTGAGGGAAGTACTTTGTTGTAGAACAGCCTTGATTCTGAGAAGTCCCCCAGATTGTATGTTGACAGGCCAGCAGCTATGTATGCCAGATCGATGAATTCAAAAGCGGGATTGGCTTCCAACAGGCTGTTGAAATACTCGATCGCTCCTTCATAATCCTGGAGTTCGAATGCAATAAGCTCAAGCCTGAACAGCGCGTCAGTGTAGTAGATCGAACCGGCAAAATTGTCAATTATCGATTTGTATGCGTCTCTTGCCCATACTATCGAACCGGACGTGTAGAGTTCTTCACCGAGAAGAAAAGCGCTTTCAGCATTGGCCAGCATTGCATGCTGCCTTCTAAGTTGAATCAGCTCGGTCATAATCCGTTCAAGCCGCTCTTCTTCTCTGAGTATCTGAACTTCGAGTTCAGACAGTTCCAATGAAGCTCTTTCCAGGAGAACACTTGTAACTTCGGTCGTATCTGCCGGCTCGGCAGTCTCGAAGGAATCGTTCTCCGTCTGACCATATGTAGCAAAAGAGCATGTAAACAATACCAGTACTATTAATGATGAATGGATATTCATATTATTAATAAACCGTTTCTTCAGCGGTTCTCAAGAAGATCCCGGAGTCTCTGGAGTTCGGCCTCTGCAGCTCTTCTGCGAGCTTCGAGTTCCTCAAGTCGACCCCTTGCTCTTTCAATTCGCTGCTGTTCACGTTCAAGGACAATCCTCTGGGCACCTAAAATGGGACCAAATCTTGATTGAATTCCAATCGTAACCTTTGAATTTTGCATGATATCGGCTTTGTTCTGGTTTTCTGCGGGGAATATCGTCTGTTCGAACTCAGCCCATGCCATCTGAAGAATAACGTGTTTGTTGATCTCGTATGAGGCTCCGAGATTTAGATCGCGTCCATCCTGTTCAATAGAAACTGTAAACAACCGATCCGAAGAGTCCGTGAGCCACAGAACTTCCAATACCCATAGCGCCGGAATCCACTATTCCCACAAAGCGCCCTATTCCAATACCAAGGTTAACCGTAGCGGGAATACCCAGCAGAAAACTGAGATCTTTGGATACAACACCGTATGCTGACCAATTTTGTGAATGATCGTAGGGGTACATTATTTCCACACCGGCTGAATCAATCTTGAAGCAGTCAACGTACTTTTCTCCTGTAATATTCTCAAGGCCGATCGCAAATGCGGGAACCGAAATTCCTTCGTGCAGTACAGCAACTTTCATGTTACCAACGACTCCGCCGTCGCCCAGAAATGAGATTCCTATCTGACCGTAACGAAAAAGCCCGATGTCAAGGTGTCCGGTAACCATAAATTCACTGTTCGAAACACCAGTGGAGTCTTCGACAGAATATGCCGAGGCTGCAAGCCCAATTTCTATTTCAGTATGCTGAAGCACGTATGCATCAGGACAATCCAGAACGCCGGCACGGGAAAATGGAAGAGATCCAGCCTGAACAGTAGCAAACAATAAAAGTAGAATAAAAAGTGTACCGTATTTCATAATTTCTCCTGTTCCCTTCTCGCAAGCCGGTAATAACGCTCATTACCTTAAATACGATTATTCAATATATCTTCTCACGAGTCAACCTCTACTATGGTTTTCTGAATTAATACAACAAAAATGCAGAGTTGACTTCAAGGTATTACTGCGACTAGTATAATGTATATTGATCGAATTGCAATTGATGATTTTGGAGGTAATGATGTCTCTGGTTTTTCTTCTGTCGGCAGCATTCCTGATGCAGATGCCCGAATGGGAAACAGATATTGGCTATTTGCCCCTTAGCAATCCTCTCCTGGCCGAAAATGCTTCAGGATCAATGGACATTTTCATCTCCCTTGGGGATCATGGCCTTGGCGGATGGAACGGATCAGGTCAGATGCTGGAGGGTTTTCCGGTTTCCTGCGATAGAGGTGTATCAAAAAAGCCAGCTGCTTTCTATTCCCCCCTCACCGGTCATGTTGTAATTTTCGCAGATAATACCGGTTACATTCATATGATCGATCACAGCGGGTTTGAACAGCCAGGCTGGCCAGTATTTGCCGGACCCGGAATAATCACGGGTATTTCAGCAGTAGATCTTGATGATGATTCCTATCCGGAGATATCTTTTGGTTCAGCCGATTGCAAAGTACATCTTCTTGACATTTATGGCAATCCACTTCCGGGCTGGCCTATGGAGTTCCCTGCAAAATTGCAGTGGCAGCCCTCCCAGATATCACTTGGCGGCAATCATGGATACGGACTCGTATGCGCTCTTGTAACTACAAGGGTATACGTACTTTCACTGGATGGTTCCACCCTTCCGGGTTGGCCTATCAACACAGGGTACTCTTCCGGCAGTATTCCCATAACAGCTGACATAGATGCTGATGGGCTGGGAGACGTTATTTTCGCTACATACAATGATAGATTGTATGCGGTAAGCTCAAGCGGAAGCGGTATCGATGGATGGCCTTTCTTTCTTGATGACAGGTCAACAAGGGGAGCGGTAGCCATAGGTCATCTTGATCCTGACATTCCGGGACTTCAGCTTGCCATATCATGCCTGGACAGTTCAGTAACTTTAATCAACGGGAATGGAAGCATTGCCGGAACGTGGAGATGGCCAAACGTTACAGGCGGCATTCCAACGTCACCGATTATTGCAAGAACAAGCGGAGGATTGGGTGTCATCGTTGGTTCCGACAACGGTGATGTCTATGCTTGGAATGCGGAAGGAAGAAATATCGACGGCTTTCCAATTCATTTCGGTCAACCGATATCCAGAACCCCTGCATCCGGTGATATAGACGGTGATGGAAGTCAGGAACTCGTTGTTCTGGGCAGATCAGGCAGGCTTGCAACTTACACTTTATCCGGCATCGGCATGGCTGCAGGTTCATGGGCTCAGATGCTTTGTGACGAATCCAATTCAGGCAGTTACGGACTATCCTACCTTCCCGTTGCTCATGCTGGCGAAATAACATCCGAATCCTCAGGTGGCGTAACATTAGCCTACAGCGTAAGAGGCAGCAGTATCACAGGAATTTCCCTCGCATATTCAACAAACGCGGGGTATTCATGGAACGAGACCAGCAGTTTCCGTGATAACGGAGGCAGTATAATATGGTTCAGCGACGAAGACCTTCCGGGCCAGGATATCAGAGAATGCGTCCTTAAAATCACACCGTACTGCTCCTATGGCCCTGGTATCAGCGGACTGTCTAATATTTTTCACGCGGATAATAATATTCCGCCCACACTCTACCTTTCCACATCCGAAGAAGAATCCGACGGATGGTACCTTCTTCAATATGCAGTGGAAGATCCCGAAAGAGATATAATACAATTGCAGGCACAGTATTCAATCAATGACCAGGTAACCTGGAACAACGCCCACCTGACAGGCAGCACATTCGAAATTCCTTCCTGGTTTTACGGAGAACCCTTCAGCTGGAACGCTAAGAACGATATCGGTCATTTAGATATAGAGAATGTTGCTCTGAGGGTAAGAGCGGCGGACACCGACCCGGGTCCCTGGAGCGTTCTCAGCAATCTTCATCTTGATTCCGACCGGCTTCCATCGGGTCAGATACTGGCTCCGGAGCAAGAAGTTTCAGGCAGGATTACCCTTGGCGTCAGGCTTTCCGATCCAGAGCAGAATCCTCTTGATGTCCGGTACGAATATTCCACCGACGCGGGAAGAAACTGGAGAACCGCAACAGTGCTGGAGAGTTCCATTCCCGCTACAGGTACATATCAATACGAAATAATCTGGGAATCGGAGACGGATATACCCGGATTCGACGGTTTTCAGGTCAAATTCAGAGCTGTCCCTGAAGACCTTGATATAGGAATCGCAGTCCCCTCCTCCCCATTCCACGTTGACAACAATAGATACCCTTCAATCACTATTACATCGCCTGCCAAATGGGGTCACTTTGACGGCTCCGTTCCAATCTCATTCACTATCTCCGATACCGAAGGAGATGATATATCCCTTGAACTTCAGTACAAACTGGAAGGTTCGTCCACATGGATTTCCGCTGCGGGTCTGAACGCGCACGAAAGCTATCTGCCATCTTCATACACTTCAACAGCAAGCTGGAACTCATCGGAAGATCTTCCTGGAATCGAACCTATCGAATTAAGTATAAGACTTGGTGCCATTGATGGAGATACAACCTTCTCCGAAATCATAGGTCCTCTCTCGATTGACAATTCCAGCATACCTTCTGTAATGCAGGCAGCGGTAAGTGATGTTTCGCTGGAAAGCAGCACCATTACCATTTCGTACGAACTGTCGGATCCCCGTGAACGTTCCATCGACCTTCAGGTTACTTTCAGCATGGATAACGGTAAAACATGGCATGAAGCAACAGTCGCCGGAGATCTGTTCGGAAGATACAGCGGCAACTACGAAGGCAGGCTCACATGGCACTACGAAATGGATCTTGGCGGCAGACCGGGCCAGGTTCTCCTGAAAATAACACCTGTCTCTGGATCAATTATGGGAACACCAAGAATTCTGGAGATGGCTCTCAGGTAATCCTTTCAACATTCTGGTTTACGGGCTCCAAGCCTGGCTGGCTTCAGAATGTCCATAACGATTGATAGATTCACATTTAGCCTATTTTTTACATATTGACGAGGCGGAGGAATGTGTTATTATAAATTTAAGCAACATTCGAAAGGAGAGAGAATGAAATTTTCAGTTCTTGCTACAGTGATTCTTGTTTCGTTTGCTTTCGCAAATGATGCATACGATGACGCAAGTTCAGTGGTCCCGTCCGATGGTTTTCTCAATGCGGCACCAGGCCCGGTATGGTTCGGACCTCTCGCTGAGATGTACACCAACGGCGCCTGGTTCAACAGCGCAGGCACAGGTTCCGGCGGCGCTGACGAGTCGATACTTGAAACATGGGGAACCATCTATGGCTTCGGATGCCAGCTCAATTATGATAACCTTGTTGCCGATGACTTCGTAGTTCCCTCAGGCGAAACCTGGGATATCACCTCCGTTACGGTTGCGGGGTACCAAACCGGTTCATCAACAACACCAACTATCAATGGTATGTACATCGCCTGCTACGATGATCCTCCTACAACCGGAACACTGGTATACGGCGATCTCAGTACGAACGCATTCTCAAGTGCCGCCTGGAGTGGAGTCTACCGTGTTAACGAGGCAGGCTCCGGCACAACGACCAACAGACCCATTATGGCCGTCACCGCAGATAATGCAACACCCTGGACTCTTACAGAAGGAACCTACTGGCTTGTATATCAGCTCAATGGAAGCCTCTCTTCAGGCCCATGGGCTCCTCCTCTTGCGATATGGGGAACTCAGGTTACCGGAAACGGCCTTCAGAGTACGGATGGCGGCTCCACTTACGTGCCTGTTGTAAACGGAGGAAACGGGCAGGGCTTCCTGTTTATTCTTGAAGGAGACCTGGTTCCTCTTCAGCGGTCAACATGGGGATCTATCAAGACCGAGTTTTAAGTTATAAGTACCTGATTCACATTTAAGTGAACGGAATGAGGGCATGAAAATCCATGCCCTCGTTTTTTTCGATGACCCTCAGATAATCCTTTCATTTCAACAGATCTGATACTTCGGATTTACCGCCGCTAATCATGAAGGTAAGGGGCGCCTTCTCTTTCAGGATTAACATCATTCTATGAGCGATCTCTCTGATGTCCCACTGAGCGTGGGCATCTTCCCGAAGTCTTGAGAAGTGGTGAAGCTCCCGGCCGTTCATGCTCAGTATCACTCTTCTTCTATTCGCATTGGTCAACATATACGGATACAGTTCTTCCAGTGTGCCTGCCGTTTTTTCCGCTTCTTCTGTACCTTTTAAAAATTCCTCTTCGAGACCTGCATCGGAAATGCTTTGAGGAACGGTAACACCCAGAATGGGATCGTACACCGAAACCAGCCTGGTGCATAGTCGATGGCGTTTAAGCTGGGCGTAAGCCGTAGCCGAAAGAATCAGCTGGAACTCCGCCCTGAAAAACTCCCAGATTCTGGGTAACGAATCATGAATTCCAATCCCGGAAAGGACTTCAGCGAAAAGCCCCTCCCTGCCCTGTTCGCCAAGTTCAGCCCATTTCTTACCGGCGGTCTTGATGGACAAGCCGCTGTTCCACTGAACAAGAAGAGGTCCCACCTTTGAATCGTCATCGCAATCAAGAAGAACTACGCTATCCGATTGCGGGGATTCAACCGGGGACATCGAATGAGAAAATAAATCCATGGCTGTGGGCTCGAGAAACAGGAACAGTGATGGAGCAGCATCCATGGCGAGTTCCAGAAGTTTGCCGGCAATCATCCTTACTTCAGCAAAGGGATGACACGACAGTCTCCGCACCATGTGTTCCAGTTCCCTTGCATTCACTGTCATGCCCATCTGGCATGAGGTGGCAAGGGGAAGAATGTATCTGGCATCCTCTTTCGCATTGTCCTTTTTCAAACCGTTTCTGAGAAGACCGTCGTAAAGTTTGTTGTAAAGCTGGAAAAGACCTGAAGCGGTTTCTCTGAAACCTGACGAATCATCAAGTTCCGGGGGCAGTATCAGATCCTCACCTATGCGGATGTACCTCTGTGACTTCTCTGTAAAACTGGCAAGGCGGAAACTCTGAAGCTCCTCGGCCGCGAGCCTTGAAACATCCAGAATATCAAAATTAAAAACGGCATGCTCTGCGACGGACCCGTGGCCGTAATCGAAGATGATGCGCCTGTTTGAAGCACGGGCTTTTTTCACTTCACCGGCTGCTTCCTTCCGAAGAACATTGATCGGCCTTGGATCCCGGCTTATCCGCGCATAGGAAGCGGAAAGTGTTTCAGGCGTATTTCCCCCGTTCTGTACATCGGTGTTGTATCCAGCCAGCTGGATATTCATTGTTCCCCTTTTCTGTTGTTCGTTGAAAGCTCCGCGGTAATCATTGAGAGTGGATGATCAAAAGGAAGCCTTTGAAACATGAGATATGTAAGCCTTGAGATTCGCTCTGAAGGGGATTGTAGCTCAAGCGCATCTTCCCACCAGCCGATGATCTTCTTCACATCAGCAACATAAGACATCAATTCAAAGCCATCCTCGGTTTCCCCCAGAGAATCGATGAATCTGCCCAGAATACAGGACATGTACCTGAGTTCTGCGATCAGCTGTTCTGAAGGACCTTCAGAAACGGCGTTTTTGAGTTCCCCCAGCAGGGATTCAGTCCTGTTATCCGTATGCCAGGGAAGATGGTGAAATCCACTGATGATTTTCCAGGCCTCCGGCATATCACCCAGTTCCGGAAACCATCCGCAGCTGACGCCTGAAGCCTTAAGAAGCATATAAACCGAATGAAGAGCCACCAGAAAACATGAGGAAGGATTGAGGAAGTACGAATAACCTTCCGGTATCCTTCCCTCCAGGCCGGCAAGGTATATTCTTCTAAGACAGTAATCGTCAGCCAGGAGATTATCCCATAAAATCGGCTTCCCGCCCAGCAATTCCTGTGCTGCCGTTAAAGAGTTTTTGTCAAGCTCTTTTGAGATCACTCCGTCCCCCGTCCAGAATGTGTGCCATTCGCGGGGTATATTGTCCCTCCAGGCCGCAAGGTATTCACCGCCATCGTACCTGTCCAGAAGTTCCATGCAGTATATTGAAGGACAGAGATATATCGTGCAGTCGAAACCTTCCAGAGCTTCTTCCGCCAGTTGAAGCTGGCGGACAGCAAGTGACGCGTCCGCTCTTTCGGGTATGTCATCAAAGAGAACAGCTACCCCCGCTGCTCCTGCGTCAACAGCCCTTTCAGCCTTACTTCTGAGAGTACCTGAATCTCCACTTCGGAATTGCCATGGACTTATACCGAATATGAACTCCAGTCCGCGGCTGACGGCGGCATCAATCGTTCCCGACAATTCCGACCATTCATCTTCAGGATAATGCTCTCTCCACCTGAGTCTGTGAAAGGCATCGTTCTTGGGAGCGTATACGTATCCGGCTTTATCCAGCATCGATAGATAATCGATTAAGATGCTCCTCCTTCGTGGATTATACGGCCTGCCATAAAAACCTTCAACGATTCCGCATAACATGAATTCCCCATTCAAAACTCGTTGACTTCAAGGGTACCTTTTCCTAGCTTTGATACTTGAATCTACATGAAATTTTCGTTCTCAGAAATACCGTCAATCTCAGCAGGAGGATTAGATGTCCAGAAAAATAGTCGAATCCGTTCCTAATATTTCGGAAGGACAGAATAAAGAGCTTATCGATGAAGTTGTAAAAGCCGCATCCTCTGTAGCCGGCTGCAAGGTTCTCGATGTCGATCCGGGAGCCGCTACGAACAGAACAGTAATAACAATAGCAGGCAACCCCGAAGCGGTAATGGAAGCATCATTTCGGCTTATAAAGAAGGCCGGAGAACTAATCGATATGCGAAATCAGACAGGTGAGCATCCAAGGCACGGCGCCACCGACGTCTGCCCCTTCGTACCCGTTTCAGGCGTAACGATGGAGGAGTGCGCCGAACTCGCCAGGAGACTCGGCAAGCGGGTTGGCGAGGAACTTGGAATACCTGTTTACCTTTACGAGAAGGCTGCTTCAAAACCGGAATGGGAGAAGCTTCCCAACATCCGGGAGGGTGAATACGAGGCTCTTCCGGAAAAACTTGGCAAACCCGAATGGAAACCGGATTTCGGCCCCAACGAATGGAATGAAAACATCGCGAGAACCGGAGTTTGTACAATAGGAGCAAGAAATTTCCTCATAGCTTACAATGTGAACCTCAACACGAAAGATCCCGGCGTAGCCCGGGACATAGGCCTTACCATCAGAGACAACGGCAGATTTCTTCGTGACAGTAACTGGAAATTCATCCGTGATGAAAACGGTAACAAAACGAAGCAGCAGGGCAAGCTCCGGTACTGCAAGGCAACAGGCTGGTACATAGAGGAGTACGATACGGCCCAGGTTACAATGAATCTCACGGATATTTCAGTTACTCCCCTTCATATGGGTTTCGAGGCTGTAAAGGATGAGGCTGAGAAGCTTGGTGTGAGAGTCACGGGCTCAGAAGTGGTCGGACTTCTGCCTCTCGAAGCTATGCTTGACGCTGGAAGGTTCTATATCGAAAAGCAGAACAGGGGGCTTTCTTCGACCGGAAGACAGGGCAAGACAACCGGCGTCCCTCAGAGGGAACTGATTGAAACCGCCATCAAGTCAATGGGTCTAGGGGATGTCGCTCCCTTCGATCCTGAAGAGAAAATCATCGAGTACATGGTCGCCGAGAAGAACGTGAACCTTTCGGGCATGACATGCAGGGATTTTGCTGACGTACTGTCGACCGACTCTCCCGCTCCGGGGGGCGGTTCAGCCGCGGCGCTTATGGGAGCCCTCGGGGCTTCACTGGACGCGATGGTAGCCAACCTGACGGTAAAGAACAGAAAGTGCCGGAGTGACTGGGATCTCATGCGGGAGATCGCCCCGGAAGCTCAATCCCTCAAGGATAATCTGCTTAACGCTATCGATGATGACACCGCCGCCTTCAACGCCTGGATGGACGCGGCCAGGCACGGAGGAGACGTACAGACAGCCGTGAAAATGGCGATAGAAGTTCCCCTCAGGGTACTCATGCAGTGCCCCGATATTATAAAAATGGCTTTATCACTTGAAGAAAAGGGAATGCAGGCCTCGGTTTCCGATGCTGGTGTGGCCGCTGCGGCAGCCAGGGCTGCAGCGGTGAGCGCGTACTACAATGTGCTTATTAATCTTGGAGAGATCGAGGATACGAAGTTCGCTGAGAGTACAAAGAAAAAAGCGGAGGAATACCTGGCGAAATCATTGAAAAGCGCCGACAGCGTATTCAATCAAGTTCGGGAAAAACTCATTCAAAAAATGGAGGACCGGAACTCTTGAGCATTATAGAGCGAACACAGTTTAAACCTCTTGATATTTCATCCAGTACACAGAAAACCCTGAAGGAATTCTGCCGGAACGCCAGAGGCGATATTATAAAGATGACTACACTTGCGGGAAGCGGCCATCCCGGCGGTTCGATGTCTTCACTCGAAATCTTTGCCCTGCTATGGTCCCAGGCCAGCGTAGACCCTAAGAAACCTCTGAAGGACGGCCGGGACAGGATAATCGTGAGTCACGGGCATACTTCCCCCGGAGTCTATGCCACACTTGGCGGACTGGGGTACTTCGATATCGAGAGGGCTGTCGCTACCTTCAGAAAAGCCGGAAGCCCTTTTGAGGGGCATATAGAAAGATCAATCCCGGGAATCGAGCTGACAACAGGTAACCTCGGCCAGGGAGTATCGGCCGGAGCGGGAATGGCGCTCGCCGACAGGACCAGGGGCATACATAACCATGTATGGGTTGTCACCGGTGACGGAGAACAGCAGAAGGGGCAGATAGCTGAAGCCCGGCGATTCATTCGGAACTACGGGCTGAACAATATTACAGTTGTTGTGGACTGCAACGGCCTTCAGATATCCGGACGCACGGACAGAGTGATGTATACGGATATAGCCGCCGGATACAGGGCTGACGGATGGGATGTCACCGAGGTTGACGGCCACAGCCTTTCCGCGCTTTACAGGGCGCTGAGACCGGATGAGACATCCAGAGAACCCAGGCTTGTCATGGCGATGACCGTCATGGGAAAAGGTGTCTCATTCATGGAAAATGATGCCCAGTACCATGGTAAAGCCCTCACACCCGAGCAGGCTGGATCAGCGTTGTCCGAACTCGGGCTGAATAACGATCTTGATGAACTCGCCAGATTAAGAGAATGCGGCTGGAAGAACAAGGAAGACTTCAACCTGAAATTTTCCTGCAGGGTACTTGATAATGAAGGAACACCTATTATCTACGAAAGGAATCACAAAGGAGATAACAGAAGCGCTTTCGGCGCCGCGCTTTTAGACCTCGCAAAGATGAACGCTGATAACCTGCCGATTGTTTTCGACTGTGACCTTGCCGGATCTGTAAAAACAAAGCAGTTCGGAATCGAATATCCAGATCATTTCTTTCAGTCCGGCATCATGGAGCATAATACCGCGACCGCTGCCGGTGCCGCCTCAATATCAGAGAAAGTTGTTTTCTGGTCGGATTTCGGGGTTTTCGCTGCCGACGAAACCTTCAACCAGCACAGGCTCAACGATATCAATTTAACGAACCTGAAGGTTGTTGCAACCCATTGCGGGCTTGATGTCGGAATGGATGGAAAAACACATCATTGTATTAATTACATAAGCCTTATGGGAACGCTCTACCATTACAACACTGTCGTACCCGCTGACCCTAACCAGACCGACAGGGTGATCAGGTACGCGGCGACACATCCGGGAAATTTTTTCATCGCCATGGGAAGATCGAAACTCCCGGTTATCACGAAAGAGAACGGAGAACCATTCTTCGGCAGGGATTACAGATTCGAATACGGCCTCCACGATCACATCGGAGAAGGTTCCGATATTGCCATTGTAGCCATGGGCAACATGGTCTATAGAGCGATAAAAACAAGAGAAATGTTGCGTGATAGCAGTATTTCAGCGGCCGTCTACGCTGTAAGCTGTCCCCTGTGCATTAATCCTGGACTGCTGGATGAATTATCGGACTACAGACTTGTCCTGACGCTTGAGGATCATGATGTGGATACCGGCATGGGATCGAAGATGGCAGTCGCCATCTCCCGCTTCCAGAAAACGATTAATCTCAGGAGAAAAGGCATAACGCAGTACGGAGCATCGGGCGATTCCGAAGACCTTTACAGGATGGCAGGGCTGCTCCCCGAACAGATAGCGGAGTACATACTGACTGAACTATCCTGACAAGCCCTGAAACCATCTTATCAGATATCACACTATCGAATTTCCTTTTGGGTGATAATTTTGATGTATATTTCTTTTTCCATACGAGCGCTTCCAATGTATCTGGATCGAGGTTCTGAGCTCACATTCCCTACCCCTGAGAAGTGATTTGCCGGAATTATTTGATTTTTTCGTTTTTCGCCCCCAATTGGCTTCATTCAACTACCATTCTCATTCCAGAATGTACTCTGCCCTTCTGAGAGTGTGTGGATCCCCACAGGAAGCCATTTTCAAGGTGTTTCGAAGGTCTATCTTCATAATGCTAACCGTACTGTCACATACCTGGTATTGTGCCGCCTTAGCCACTGGAACTTGTCTGTGAGCCATGCGCGGACTACGTTCCATGGCAAGACGATGTTCCTGAAATAGAGGTTGGGTAAGTTGTCATTGATCCGGCTTCAGGGGGTAGTGCACCATGATGCGGTGCTTCCAGTGAAAATCAGTGAAAACCTGCGGGAAGACATGTTTGACCAGGCTTGTTTCGGGCTGCATAGTCAATTTCTGGCATATATATTGGGTGATATTGAGACAGATATGCTGTTTCGGGACAATTCCTGGAACGGTTTGAAATCAAGATTCCTATTGTTAGTTGCAAATGAATGTCTTAACGTATGAATGCTAGCATGTTTAGCTATACCTGAACTCCTGACAGCATTTCGCATGGCTCTCTGAATTCCTGATCGGTGTAAATGATGTCTTAATACTACACCGGTTATTGGATCAACTGCTGCATTTCCTGACGGAAATAAATACTGCCATTTCCATTCACGACCAGCATTTGGATATTTTCTTCCAAGAACACCTGGCAGAGATACGGGGATTTTTGATTCATTAGACATACTCCGAGATTTTTCAATCTGATTCTCTAAATCCGGGATGATTCTGGAACTGAGAACTGTGATTCTGTCTTTATCTCCCTTCCCGCTTCTTACATCGGTGCGGTTCCCACTGCCACATTCTCTTCAGCAGTGATTCTGTCTTTATCTCCCTTCCCGCTTCTTACAGTAACCGACTTTCTTTCAAGGTTCACATCCTGAATTCGTAATCTTAATGCCTCAGATAATCTCAACCCACTTGAATAGAGCAATCTAATAACCAGATTCGCTATACCATCAGTTTCCAAAATTACCTGTCCTACTTCTTCCCTGGATAGAACAACAGGTAATCTTGATGGTTTTCTTGCGCAAACAGCGTCTATTTCCTTCGGTTCTCTGTGAAAAACATTCCGGAATAGAAACAACAATGAATTGAACGCCTGATTCTATGTTGATGCTGCAACTCTTCTTTTCAAAGCAAGATGGCTAAGAAAATTCCTGAAGGAAGAATCTGATCTGGTATCAATACTGCTCTCTTCACAATAATGAACATATCTGTAGACCCAAGATAAATATGCCTTTCTGTACTTTTCGCATAATGCTTGATCCTCATATGCTCTTTCATTCGCCTCAAAGGATCATCTCCATCAACCCTCTGTTCATTATTGCCTTTGGGAAATACTTCATGAAACAACTTAACTGCATCAAGAGCCTGCCGAATTTGCCAATCCTTTTTTCCCTCTTCAGAAAGAATATCGGAATATTCAGCATCACTTGGCTGTTTTAAGTCATTCAAGTCGTACTTCATGTATATTGAACCTCCCTGATATATAGAGTCGACATATCCACTGAATTCACCAGGTTTAGTGTACATATGTTTACTCCTTAAGTCAACCCTGTGCTGAGAATACTGCTTGACTCATGATTACTATGAGCATATTGTAATAATATTCTACAT
This sequence comes from Candidatus Aegiribacteria sp., assembly GCA_021108005.1. Taxonomy (NCBI): domain Bacteria; kingdom Pseudomonadati; genus Candidatus Aegiribacteria; species Candidatus Aegiribacteria sp. The sequence continues at coordinate 36 of JAIORS010000069.1, read as the reverse complement.
CGTAGAACTGATTGTAGACTCTACAGAATCATTGTT